>CAZXMY010000186.1:0-5204 GCA_964641325.1 uncultured Flavobacteriaceae bacterium
AGAATAGTATTATATCTGGGTATCCTCTTTATCCTCTCGCCTACTTTAAATTAGATACAGACTGGACAGTGCCTCTAAAATTGCAGCAATACTTAGTAGAGGCTACTAAGTCCTATGCTTTTTTTATTACTCCAGCAGAGTATGACCAAATGAACTTGGTAGAAAAGCTAATACGATGGCTATCACTTCCTAAACTTCACGGTTTATTTAACAAAGGCATTGTGGTACTATTGCTTATTTTCCCGCTTTTGTTTAGAAATAAATTCTTAAAAAAACCCTTTGTAATAATCTATCTTATTACAGCAGCTCAATTAGTATTCTTGTGGCTTACTTCGCCGCAATACCGTTTCTTTTTTGGCTATTTTTTAATTCTTTCTTGTCTATTACTAGCGCACATTTTAAAACGCATTGGAGCTATTAAGATAATTTTGGGACTTGCGACAGTACTCATCAGTATTCCTTTGTTTGTTCCCTTTAGTCTAACGCAAATGACAAATAATGCATTTCAGCAAGAATTGAGCTCTTTCTCTATGGATTATCTAATATCACCACATCCTCAAACCAAATATCCCAATGCATCATACAAGGCACTTACTTTGGGTAATTTAGAATACAACACGCCTACCAATATTGATTTTTTCTGGGCAACAGGAGATTGCGCACTTCCTTGCATACAAAAACAGCAGTTACATGATTTTAAGAATTATTTTGAGCAGGCGCCGCAGCTACGCACTCAAAACCTAAAAGACGGTTTTAAATCACAGTACTTCCCTTATGAATAAAAAAGAGCTCAAAGAATTTCTTGATGAAAAGGCTGCGCTGTATGAAAAACCGGATTTCATACCTCTGGATCCTATCCAGATACCACATCGATTTACGATTAAAGAAGACATAGAAATAGCAGGTTTTCTTGCTGCTACTATCTCTTGGGGAAACCGAAAAAGCATCATTAACAGTGCAAACCGACTTATGGATATCGTAGGTCAATCGCCTCACGATTTTGTGATGAGCTATACGCAAGAGGACACTCATTTATTATCCAACTTTGTACACCGCACTTTTAATGCTATAGATTTAGACACCTTTATTCGTTCTTTACAAAATATCTACACGAATCATGAGGGCTTGGAACAAGTCTTTGCCAACCCTATTTCTCAAAATAGCCTACAAACTGCGATAAGTGAGTTTAAGAAAGTGTTTTTTGAAATTCCTCATCAACAAAGAACTCAAAAACATGTAAGTGATCCACTAAGAAATTCGGCAGCAAAGCGCATCAATATGTTCCTACGCTGGATGGTGCGCGATGCTAGTGCTGGTGTAGATTTAGGGATTTGGAATAGTATTCCGAGCGCAGCATTATCGTGTCCATTAGATGTACATACGAGTACGATTGCGAGGAAGTTAGGTTTGCTTTCGCGAAAGCAAAACGACGCAAAAACCCTTAAAGAACTTGATACTTCACTTCGAAAAATGGATGCCGTGGACCCAGTAAAATATGATTTTGCACTCTTTGGATTAGGAGCTATAGAGAAGTTTTAAAAACTCGGATTTTAGAGTCATTTCGCCACATTTTTGTTACTTTTGGCAAAACGATTGGGAACAGGAATGCAGTTTAGACATCCAGAATTACTTTACGGACTACTTTTACTACTCATTCCCATTATTGTCCACCTTTTTCAGCTTCGAAAATTTAAGAAAGAGCAATTTACCAATGTTGCTTTTTTAAAGAAATTAGACCTCCAAACCCGTAAGAGCAACAGCATTAAAAAATGGCTTGTACTCTTAACCAGAATGGGTATTATCGCTATGGCTGTTCTTGCCTTTGCACAACCTTTTCTCACCAATTCCAATACAGCTACACAAGAAAAGGAAAACCTTATTTACTTGGATAATTCCTTTAGTATGCAAGCAAAAGGAACGTCTGGACCTCTGCTAAAACAGGCGGTTCAAGAACTTATAACAAATATCCCCGAAGAAACTAGCTTTACGCTAATCACCAATACAGAAGTGTATAAAGACACTAAGATTGATGCGATTAGAAACAACTTGCTGGAGTTACCGTATTCTTCTAACGAGCTTAGCACAACAGCCCTTAACCTGCGCGTTCAAAAATACTTACCAGAAAAACCTGGAACCCTAAACAGACTGGTTGTAATTTCTGATTTTCAACAAGGGAGAAGTGCTGATATGCAAACGGCTACTAATGAACTTCATTATGTACAATTACGTCCTAATAATACGGCAAACATTGCCATAGACACCCTGGTAGTAAGGAATCAAACTCCAAATACGCTCGAGTTAGAAGCTACCCTAAGTGCTCAAGAAAATGTAGAAACAGGTATCCCAGTTTCGGTATATAACAAAGACCAACTTATAGCAAAAGCTACGGCTTCCTTTGAGAATAGTTCATCAGCCACCGTGCAATTTGAAATCGAAAAACAATCTAATATTCAAGGTAAACTATCTATAGAAGATGCTGTTTTGAGTTATGATAATGAGCTGTATTTTTCTTTGGATACTGCCTCACCCATAAATGTGTTAAGCATAAATGATGATGAAAATGATTTTTTAAAACGCCTTTATGGCTCAAAGGAATTCAACTATAAAGCGGTTTCTAGCGCCAATCTAGACTATAGCAAGCTGTCTCAATACAATCTCGTAGTGGTTAATGGATTAAAAGATTTACCTGCTTCGTTAGGAAGTGCATTGGCATCCTTTAAAAAGAATGGTGGTAGTCTCTTTGTGATTCTTAATGAAGATGTGGAGATTTCTAGTACCAATACTTTTTTGAGTCAGCTTGGCGTGACTCGAGTCGTACAAAAAGCCAGCGAGAATAGACTTGTTACCACTATTAATTACGACCATCCTATTTATGCAAACGTTTTTGATAAGAAAACAGATAATTTTCAATATCCTTCGGTAAGCAACTCATATAGCTTAGCAAGTCAGGATGCACTATTGTCTTTTCAAGATGGCAATCCATTTATAGCTGCCGAAAATGGCCTTTACATTAGCGCCAGCCGATTTAATAGTGCCACAACAAATTTTAAAAACTCTCCTCTTATTGTCCCTACTTTGTACAATATTGCTAAAGAAAGCCTAGCATTACCAGAACTATACTATAACTCAGGTGTGAAAAATGATTATGATGTACTCGCACAATTATCTCAAGACAATATCCTGTCGCTAGAAAAGGTGAATACCACTGAAGCTTCTATCATACCGCTACAGAGAAGGTATCCTAATAAAGTAACGATTACCACAAACGAATTTCCAGAAACAGCAGGCAATTATCTCGTAAAGAATAAGGACAGTATTTTACAAGATGTAAGCTATAATTACAATCGTACTGAGAGTAATTTACGTTATGATATAGGAACGGCACAAGAAGGTATTGACTACCATTCTTCGGTGGTAAATCTCTTTAAAGAATTTAAAGAAAAAGACAGTATACAATCGCTTTGGAAATGGTTTGTTATTTTTGCACTGTTCTTTTTGCTTATGGAAATGCTCATCTTAAAATATTTTAAATGAACGCACTCATAAAATCGGCTACCATTATTGATTCGCAGAGTTCGCATCACGGCAAGACTGTTGATATTAGAATTAAGAATGGAAAAATAACCGAAATAGGCGTAAATCTTAAAACCGCCAAAGGAGAAGAAAGCATTCAAAAAGACAATTTACACCTATCTCAAGGCTGGTTTGACAGCAGTGTAAACATAGGACAGCCCGGATATGAAGAAAGAGAAACCATAGAAAACGGACTACACGTTGCAGCTTCCAGTGGTTTTACAGACATTGCCATTACACCGAATACAAATCCTATACTCGACACCAGTGCAGGTATTTCTTATATAAAGAAAATGGCAGAAGGTCATCTGAGTAATGTGCATCCTATAGGTGCGCTTTCGCGAAAAAGCGAAGGAAACGACCTCGCCGAACTCTACGATATGCAACAAGCAGGAGCTGTTGCTTTCGGGGATTATCAAAAATCTATTGCCAATCCTAACCTCCTTAAAATTGCCCTACAATATGCGCAAGGCTTCGATGGACTTGTACTCTCCTATCCTCAAGAAAATAAACTCGTAGGCAAAGGAATTGTAAATGAAGGTGTGGTAAGTACGCGATTGGGATTAAAAGGCTCACCCGCTCTAGCCGAAAGTATTGCCGTGGCACGAGACCTGCATATTTTAGAATATACGGGAGGAAAATTGCATATACCTACCATTTCTACAGCAGCTTCTGTTTCTTTAATACGAGAAGCTAAGGCAAAAGGCCTTGACGTAAGCTGTAGTGTTGCTATTACAAATCTTTATTTTACAGATGATGTTTTGGAGCATTTTGACACCAACTTTAAACTGCTTCCACCGCTACGCACCGAAGAAGATAAAAATGCTTTACTAGAAGGCGTAAAAGACGGCACCATAGATATGGTAACGAGTAACCACAATCCGCTTAATATCGAGCTTAAGAAAGTAGAGTTTGATAATGCCAGTTATGGTAGTATAGCGCAAGAAGCTACTTTTGGCGCCTTACTCACTCTAGTGAGTGATAAAAAAGCCGTTAAGCTGCTCACTGCAGGAAGAAATCGTTTTACAGACAGTACAGCAGCTATAGAAGAAGGAAATGAAGCCAATATCACGATGTTTGATACAAAGGGTGTGTCTAGCTTTCGCGAAAGCGATATCCTCTCAAAATCAAAGAACGCCGCTTTCTTAGGAGCCAAACTCAAAGGGAAAGTGTATGGTGTTATTGCAAATAATAGCCTACATATCAACTAATATGACCGAAGAAACTGTATTTCTAGGTAAACCTGCAGCAGTATGGAGTTACCTCACTTTTGTAGGATTACTCATCGCCTTTTCTATGAATGGCGAATCTAAAAATCCCTTTGCAGCCTTTCATATTAGACAATCATTAGGCCTCAATCTCCTTTTTATTTTACTTATGATTCCTATGGGGTATTTTGACACCTGGATGATTAGTGCGCCTTTCTATCTCGGATTCTTTGCCCTGTGGCTTTTTGCTATTATAAGTGCTTTTCAAGGCAAGCTGCAGCCTGTGCCCCTTGTAGGTGGTTTTTTTCAGAATCTTTTTGGTAAAAAATAATAAGTATGGCAAATCTATCTCTGGAACATATTATTCAAGAACCGAAGCAAAAATCACAAGGGAAATCCCCACTCTTACTATTGCTACATGGC
>CAZXMY010000187.1:0-5160 GCA_964641325.1 uncultured Flavobacteriaceae bacterium
ATTTAAAGCAGTAATAGCCTTATTGCTGTCGTCAAGTGCTTTAACAGCGCAAGATTTTAACACTATTCTTAAAGACAATCTACTAGCTACTAGAGCTTCAGAAGGTCTTGAGGCTTCTGATGTGGCAGAACTTACTATTTACAATCAATCTACATCAAGAACTAGTGGAGTTGAGCATGTATATGCAGTTCAAAGATTTAATGGCATTGAGATTTTTAACGGTAATGTAGCAGCAGCCTTTAGAGGAGAAGAATTAATTCATGTAGGAGACAATCTTCAATTAGGAATTGCAGATAGAGTAATAGGAACGGCACCTACACTAACTCCAGTACAAGCCGCAACTGCTGCGGCAAATACGTTAGGAGCTGGAAGCGCAAGTTTTACAGTTTTGGAAAACATTTCTTCGCAAGAAGTTCTTTTGAATCAAGGAGGCGTTTCTTTTGATAATGTTCCGGTAAAACTAGTATATCAATTAACAGATACTAATGATTTAAGACTGGCTTGGGATTTAAGTATCCATATGACGAATCAACCGCACTGGTATAGTGTTCGTGTAGACGCAACTACAGGAGAAATCATAAGTCAAAATGATTGGATCGTTAGTTGTTCTTTTGATTCTCATAATCATAAGGTAGTTGCAAATGCAACTAAAGAAAGTGAAGAAACTTTTGGTTTTAAAGCGGAGGTAGCAAACGCAGCTTTAGCTGGAGAACAGTATAATGTGTTTGCTTTACCGTTAGAAAGTCCTAATCATGGCTCAAATGAATTAGTAGTAGATCCTCAAGATCTTACAGCTTCGCCATTTGGATGGCATGATACTAATGGAGCTGCTGGTGCAGAATTTACCATAACAAGAGGAAATAATGTATGGGCTCAAGATGATATTAATGGAAATAATGGAGTAGGGGCTTCACCAGATGGTGGCGAAGACTTAAATTTTGACTTTGAATATAATTTCAACACGGCGCCTGTAAATATGCTGGATGCAGTGACTACTAACTTATTTTATTGGAATAATGTTATACATGATGTGATGTATCGTTATGGTTTTGATGAGGAAAGTGGAAATTTCCAAGGCACAAATTACAGTGGAGAAGGTACTGGTAATGATTTTGTATTTGCCGATGCACAGGATGGAGCAGGTCTTAATAATGCTACTTTTGGAACACCTCCTGAAGGTAATGCCCCAAGAATGAGTATGTTTTTATGGAGTGCAAATGGCCCTCCTGGAGAATCATTAACCATTAATGGAGGAACTTTAGATGGTAGTTATTTAGGAGTGCCAGCTACGTTTGGAGTGCCACTTCCTGAAGATACCCCTATAACGGGAAATCTTGCGCTAGTGCAGGATGATAATGCAGGAGATTCTACAGATGAGATTGATGCTTGTGATACCATTATTAACGGAGCAGATTTAGCCGGAAATATAGTGGTTATACGTAGAGGAGCTTGTGAGTTTGGACTAAAAGTACTTGCTGCAGAAGAAGAAGGTGCTATAGCTGTTATTATGGTTAATAATGTTGCTACTGCCCCTATTGCAATGGGGCCAGGTGCTTTTGGAGATCAGGTTACTATACCTAGTATTATGGTGAGTCAAGCAGATGGAGAAGCTATTATTGCAGCATTGCAGGCGGGAGAGACTATTGATGCATCTTTATTAAGTGCAGGTCCTTTCCAAATAGATGGAAGTCTTGATAATGGAATTATTGCGCACGAGTATGGACACGGTATCTCTAATAGATTAACGGCAGGTCCAAATGCTGTAAATTGTTTATTTAACGATGAGGCAATGGGAGAAGGTTGGTCTGATTATTACGGACTTATGTTAACAATGACAGAAGATGACACAGCAGAACAAGGTAGAGGGATAGGTACCTATGCCATAGGTCAACCTATTACAGGCGGAGGAATCCGACCAAGACCATATAGTACATCATTTGCGGTAAATGAGTTAACCTATGATGACACAAATAATACAGCAGCTATATCGCAGCCACACGGTATCGGTACTGTTTGGGCAACCATGTTATGGGACATGACTTGGTTCTTAATTGATGAGTATGGATTTGATCCTGATCTCTATAATGGTACAGCTGGAAATAACATCGCTTTACAATTAGTCACAGATGGTTTAAAATTGCAACCTTGTAACACTGGATTTGTTACGGGTCGTGACGCTATACTAGCCGCAATAGAGATTAACACTATGATTCCTGAAGAAGACAGACTAGATATTACGTGTAGTATTTGGGGTATTTTTGCAGAGAGGGGTCTGGGTGTGAGTGCGAGTCAAGGAAGTCCTTTTAGTCGAATAGATCAAGTAGAGGCTTTTGATACGCCTTCTGAGACAGATGAAACAAGTCCTTGTTTTGATGTATTGAATACAGACGAATTTGCTGAGAATAACTTCTCTATTTTCCCTAATCCTTCAAACGGAGAGATTACGATAAACTTAAGATCAAGTTTAGGAGAAGGACAAGTACAAATTATAGATCTTAACGGTCGTGTAGTATTTACACAAGACATGCTACTAGAAGGCACTTTAAATGTAAATGCTAGTGGATTGTCTAGAGGTGTGTATCTTGTACAATTATCCAATGCAACAGTTTCCAATACAGCGAAGCTTATTATTAGATAATTTAGAAACCTTAAATAATATTCAAAAGGGAGAAGCATCATGCTTCTCCCTTTTTTTGTGGTTATTTTATTGTTATGGTTCTAAGGAGTTCTGCCAGTAATTGCTTAATAGCGTTTGTAGAGATTGCTATTTTATCTTGCAATTGTGAAGTAGTGCCGTGTGAGATAAAATCGTCTGGAATGCCTAGACGTTTTATTTTGCCTTTATATGCTTTCGCGAAAGCATAATCAGTCACACTACTACCCAAGCCACCCATAAGGCTTCCATCCTCTATGGTGACTAGATTGTCGTACTTTTTAAAAATGGTGTCTAGTAAATGCGTGTCTAAAGGTTTTAGAAATAACATATTGTAAATGCTCACCATAGGTTCTATGTCTCGAGCCGCCTCTTTTACATTTTCTATAATTGTACCCAGACATAATACGGCAATACCTGATCCCAGTTGAACAGCTATACCTTTGCCTATGGTAATTTGTTTAAAAGGCTTTTTCCAATCAAGATTGCGACCTCTTCCTCTAGGATATCTAATAGCAATAGGAGATTGTAAACGGGTCTGTGCGGTGTACATCATATTGCGCAATTCTATTTCTGCGCTTGGCGCACAGATTATAAGATTAGGCACGGTATTGAGATAAGAAAGATCAAAGGCACCGTGATGTGTTGGTCCATCCTGTCCCACCAGACCAGCGCGATCTATACAAAAGATAACAGGTAGATTTTGCAGAGCCACATCGTGTATGAGCTGGTCATAGGCTCTTTGTAAAAAGGTAGAGTAAATAGTGCAAAAAACAATTTTGCCTTGTGTCGCTAGACCAGCAGCAAGTGTGACAGCATGCTGTTCTGCTATGCCTACGTCTAATGCACGTTCAGGAAGGACATCCATCATAAATTTTAAGGAGCTTCCTGTGGGCATTGCCGGTGTGATGCCTATAATTTTGGGATTTGCAAGAGCAAGTTCTAATAAGGTCTTTCCAAATACATCTTGATATTTAGGAGGTTGAGGATTCTTGTTTTTTTCTTCTAGAGTTCCTGTTTTGGCGTCAAATTTTCCTGGAGCATGATACGTCACCTGATGCTTTTCGGCTAAAGGGAGTCCTTTTCCTTTAGTAGTAATAAGATGTAAAAATTTAGGTCCTTTCTTTGATTTTAATTGCTGCAAGGCCGCAATAACTTCTTCTAGATTATGCCCATCTATTGGGCCGGTATAGTTGAAGTTTAAGGCTTCAAAGATATTGTCTTCTTTTGCTGTTCCCTTTTTTACATTAGTGAGATATTGTTTTAAAGCCCCAACACTAGGATCAATCCCAATAGCATTATCATTAAGTATCACTAATAAGTTTGCATCTGTCACGCCTGCATGATTTAACCCTTCAAAAGCCATTCCGCTAGCAATAGATGCATCTCCAATAACAGCAATATGACATCGCTCTGAATTATCATCTAGCTGAGAAGCTAATGCCATGCCTAAGGCGGCAGAAATGGAAGTACTACTATGTCCAGTGCCAAAAGTATCGTAAATACTTTCGGACATTTTGGGAAAACCACTAATGCCATCGAGTTGTCTATTGGTATGAAATACGTCTTTACGTCCAGTTAGTATCTTATGGCCATAAGCTTGATGTCCAACATCCCAAATAAGTTTATCATCTGGAGTATTAAATACATAGTGTAGGGCAATGGTAAGTTCTATAACACCTAAGCTAGCGCCTAGATGTCCTTCCTTTGTAGCAACAATAGTGATGATGTATTCCCGCAATTCCTTTGCAAGTTGTCGCAGCTGAACTAGGTTAAAAGATCTAAAATCTTCCGGAAATTGTATGTGGTCCAATAGCTTTTGTGACATAGTACAAAGGTACGCCTTGATATTGTATTTTTGAATATCAAAAATCCACCTTATGCTCGAACCTTATGATGATACCTATTTTATGAAACGTGCACTCGCCGAGGCAGAAGAAGCATTTGAAAAAGGAGAAGTACCTGTAGGAGCTATAGTTGTAGTAGACAACACAATTATTGCTAGAGCACATAATCTTACAGAGCAACTTAATGATGTAACTGCTCATGCAGAGATGCAGGCTATTACCGCGGCGGCAAGTTATCTAGGAGGGAAGTATTTATCTAAGTGTACGATGTATATTACTTTAGAACCTTGCCAGATGTGTGCAGGTGCTTTGTACTGGAGTCAATTAGATAGAATAGTATATGCTGCAAAAGATGAATCGCGTGGCTATGTAAAAATGGGAACAACTTTGCATCCTAAAACTAAAGTCGAAGGAGGTATCCTTGCAGAAGAAGCAAGTGCCTTGTTAAAACGTTTCTTTATAGAGAAACGCAATCTTAATTAAGACCTTCCATAATTGGAGTTCTTGATTTGAGACAATAAAAAAAGCCTACTTAAAAAAAGTAGGCTTTGCAATCGTAAAAAAATCTATATCATTACAGTAAACGCACTTGCGCTGCTGTCATTCCTTTTCTTCCTTCTTCTTCTACGTACTCAACTTTGTCTCCTTCGTTGATAGTTT
>CAZXMY010000188.1:0-5156 GCA_964641325.1 uncultured Flavobacteriaceae bacterium
TCTATATATGCAGTAGTATGCCCTGTCATATAAACTACACGCACTCCTTTAAGGATATACTCATAGTCTGTGGCATAAGCCAGTATGACTACCAATACGATAAGGCCTAAAAGACCCTTAAAGAAACCCTTAATATATTTCATACTTACATATTTAACTCAAGATACTTAAAATAGCGAAATTTGAGTTACTGGACTTTCATGCTCTAACAACCATTTTTTACGATGTAACCCTCCTGCATATCCCGTTAAAGAACCATCACTGCCTATTACTCTGTGACAAGGAATGACTATAGCTAAAGGGTTTTTGCCATTAGCACTTGCGGCAGCTCTAATTACTTTGGGATCCCCCAACTGTTTAGCGACACTTAAATAACATACGGTTTTGCCGAAAGGAATGTTCTCTAAGTTTTTCCAAACTTTTTTTTGAAAATCCGTACCATTAGGGTTAAGCTTTAGATCAAAGGTCGTGCGTGTACCATTAAAGTACTCTCTCATTTGAATGACAGCTTTTTCTAATGAGGCAGGAACTTTTTTACCTTTAGATAGTTTTTCTTCAGTAAATGAGATGGAACTAATACCCTCAGAATCACCAGTGATTTTTAGCACGCCTAAAGGAGTTTCAATACTTACCTCTTTCATACTTATAAAAGTAAAAACTTCTCTGTTGTAAACAAGTAAAAAGAGCATTTCATAAATTAAAAGCTGACTTTTTGGAATTTAATTGATAATGAGTAACTTGCAAAAATCCCCAAAGACCTACATTTGAAATTGAATCGACTATTAATTGCCATACTTTTACTGCTATTTTCCTGCAAAATTCTAGCGCAGGAAATTTATATTTCAGGAGATAGTTTAAATACTCTTACGCAGAAAGCGTATAAATTCCAACGGGAGTATAAGATTAAAAATGCTATAGAAACAGGAGAGTCTATTGTTGCTATTGCCGAGCGGCAAAAAGATTATTACTACGCGTACATAGGACATAACATTTTAGGGTATGTATATTATTTGTCTAAAGATTCTACACATACAAGGTTAAGTTATGAAAAGGCATTAGAAGCAGCAAAACGTACAAAAACAGATAGCGTTCTGGCTTGGGCTTATATTAATCTGGGCAATATAGAAAGTGATAGAGGTGTTAATTATCAAAGAGGAATAGAGTATTTTAAACAAAGTATAAGGCTAAACCAAAATATTGGTTTAGAGAAATATAATATCGTTCCAAACTTCAATATTGGGTGGACCTACCTTAATCAGGAAAGTGAGGATAAAGGATATCCTTTTCTTTTAGAGGCGCAAAAATTATTACAACGTCATGACCCTAGTAATGAACGACTCAAGTCAGGAATACTGGTTACTTTGGGGAAGTATCATTTAGCAAAAGGCGATTTAGAACTTGCAAGATCTCATTTTGAAGATGCGACTACAGCTGCTGAGAATGTTCACTATGTGCCAAGACTAGTTGAGATTTTTTCGGCATATGCTCAACTCGAAGAAGATGCTGGAAATTATGAATTAGCTCTTGGTCTTATGCATAAAGGGCAGGAGTATGAGCAGCAAATGTTTGAGGAAGAGAAGAAGAAAGCTGCAGATGTGGCAGGAGCACGAACTGAACTGGAAAATTATAAACATAATCTTGAAGACGCTCGAAAGGAGAAGGAAATTTCAGATAAACTTGTAGAAAAATCTAAATTACTTAACTACATATTGTGGTTTGCTACTATTATATTATTTGCGGCTCTCATAGGAATCTTTCTAGCACTTAAAACCCGTAATAAGTTTATATATAAATTACACAAAAAGAACAATCAACTTGAAGAAGCAAAAACAGAAGCAGAGAGACTGAGTAAATTAAAAACGCAATTTTTCTCCACGGTGAGTCATGAGCTCAGAACACCTTTGTATGGGGTTGTGGGTATTTCTTCTTTCTTGCTTGAAGAAAATACTAATCCAAAATTAGAGGAGGATTTAAAATCACTTAAGTTCTCAGGAGATTATCTTTTGGCTCTTATTAATGATGTGCTGTTAATTAATAAGATGGATGCAGATAGGATTGAAGCCCAGCGACTACCGTTTAAACTTTCGGATTTAATAAAGAACATCGTACGATCCTTTGAGTTTAGTTTAGAACAAAACAATAACAAAATACATCTAAATGTAGACCCGAGACTACCTAACAATTTAATAGGCGATTCCATAAGAATATCTCAGGTATTAATGAACCTTATTGGCAATGCAATAAAGTTTAATGAGAATGGGAATATATGGGTAGATATTGATTTAGTTGAGTTAGTATCGGTTCACAAGCATATTGCAAAGTTTACGATTAAGGATGATGGCATAGGTATTCCTGAAAGTAAACAAGAAAGTATTTTTGAAGAGTTTTCTCAAGTACACAATAAGAATTATAATTATCAAGGTACAGGACTTGGACTTCCTATTGTAAAAAAACTATTAACTCTGTTGGGTAGCGAAATTAGTTTAACAAGTAAGTTAGAAGAAGGATCAATATTTACATTCTGTTTGGAGTTAGAATCAGATAGTTCTGTTGAGTTAAAGAAAACAAAAGCAGATATTGAAACAGAAGGATTGCTTGCGACTTTTGCTAGTAATGCAATGACTAGCTCTAAAGTTTTAATAGTGGATGATAATAGAATTAACCAAAAAATCACTCAAAAAATACTAGAAAAAAATAATTTTGAATGTGAGATGGCTTATGACGGTATTCAAGCCGTAGAACTTGCTCAGAAGAATGTTTATGACGTCATTTTGATGGATATTAATATGCCTAAATTAGGAGGGATTCCAACTACTAAATTAATTAGAGAGTTTGACACTGTAACGCCTATTATTGCATTAACCGCTGTAGAAATTGACGAGTTACGAACAGAGATATTAAATTCTGGAATGAACGATATAATATTAAAACCTTATGATTCGTCGCAGTTTATTTCAACGATACTTAAAAATGCCAACTCGGCCCGGAAGTCTTTAGATAATATTACCAACCCACAAAACCCGGAGGCTCAATCTCGTTGAGGTTTAAATACACGATAAGTTGTCCACGGTGATGGGTTACATGGTCTTGAAGTAAATTGAGAATCTGGTAACGGGATTTGGGACCTGCAAAAAAACTGATGGTTTCTGATAGGTTTTCTTCAGGATACGCTTTCGCGAAAGCATACACAGCATCAAAACTCTCTGTAACCGCTTTTATAATGGCTTCTTTTCCCTGAGGTACATTTACCGTTAAGGATTTTCTATCAAAATCATTATCTGTAAAATAGGTGTTTCCTAACCATAACATATTCCCTCTAATGTGCAGTAATTGATCTCCAAAAGTCATTTGACGTTCGGTAGGCTTATAGCTATAATTTTCTTCAGGCATCGCCTCTGCAATCCCAATAAGGTAGTCTCTAGAGTTCTGCCATTTTTCTAAAAAAGCATCCTTTGGGTTGTCTTGTTGAGCATTCATTGTAAAGGTAATGAGACAGATAATTAGTACAATCTTATTCATTTGTAGTCGTATTATTTTCTTCTAAAAGGCCTAAATCTTTGGCTCGTTTTTCCCAGTTTTTGCGAGCAAGAGTTTGTAAGTCGGCAACATTATCACTCTCATCCATTATTTCCAGTCCTAATAGTGTTTCTATTACATCTTCCATAGAGACAAGACCGCTCGTACTTCCATACTCATCTACCACTAAGGCGATGTGATTTTTAGTAGAAATAAGTTCTTCAAAAAGTTCTGGAATAGGTAGATTACGATTGGTTACCATAATAGGACGTTCGATATCTTTAAGCGTTTTTTTGTGATTGTCTAATGCCATCTCACGATATACTTCGCTTTTAAGTACTAATCCCGTTATATGGTCTATATCTTCATTATACACCGGAATACGAGAAAAGCGAAGCTCTAGATTTTCCTTAAAAAATTCGGCTATGGTCATATCACTAGAGGCCGTTTTTAATACCGTACGCGGTGTCATAACATCTTTAGTGAGCACCTCTTTAAAGCTTAAAAGGTTATTTAAAATCTTGCTTTCTGATTCTTCAAAAACACCATCATCACTGGCAATTTGAGCCATTGCCGTAAAGTCTTCTCTACTCAATGCACTGCCGTGATGTCCTTTGCCTCCCACTAATTTGGTAAACAGTTGAAGCACCCATAATATGCCTGTGTACTTTAATAAAAGTACCATTATTTTAAGGGTCTTCGTAGTGAAATTAGCCAGTCCTTTCCAGTAGGTAGCGCCTATGGTTTTAGGAATAATTTCTGAAGCTACAAGGATTAAGAACGTCATAATTCCAGAGACAAGCCCTACAAAATTCACTCCTAGTACCTCAAAGTCAGGATATAAATCCCCTGCTGCTATACCTACCATAATCGCCCCTACAGTATGTGCTAGGGTATTAAGCGTAAGAATGGCGATGAGGGGTTTATCTACATCATTTTTTAGATTTTCAAGGTCTGCGGCATAGGTTTTGCCTTCGTTCTTTTTTACATTCACAAAAGTAGGGGTGACACTTAAGAGTACCGCCTCAAGAATAGAGCATAAAAAGGAAAAAAATATAGAAACTGTGGCCCAAAGAAGTAGTGCGCCCATAAGTGTAAGAATTTGTTTAAGTAAAGGTATGCAATTTATTACGCTTTCGCGAAAGCATTATAAGACTAAGCCACACTTCGACGAAAGCAGCTTGAAAATAGACGAAACTCAATGTGAAGTTGCGTGTCAAGTTTTATTTAAGAAATGAGCTTTACCACATCCTTGGCAAAATAGCTCGCCATCATATGTGCTCCTGCACGCTTTATGGCGATTACTTGTTCTAGCATTACGGCATCGTGGTCTAACCACCCTTTTGCAGCTGCAGCTTTAAGCATTGCGTATTCACCACTTACTTGATATACAGCAACAGGAACGTCTACAGCATCTCGTATATCACGTACAATATCTAGATAGCAAAGACCTGGTTTTACCATTACAATATCTGCACCCTCTTCTATATCCATAAGGGTTTCTTTAACCGCTTCGTCTCGGTTTGCAAAATCCATTTGATAGGTCTTTTTGTCTTTAGGTACATCTTGTATATCTGCAGGGGCGCTGTCTAAAGCGTCTCTAAAAGGCCCGTAAAATGCCGAAGCATATTTTGCACTAT
>CAZXMY010000189.1:0-5132 GCA_964641325.1 uncultured Flavobacteriaceae bacterium
AAGTTGGACAGCAGAGCTAGGTAATGGTATGCAGGTATATGGTATAGAACAGAACGAGATTCCTACTGTAAACTTTAGCCTTGTTATAGAAGGAGGGCACTTGTTAGACAATAAAGAAAAGAATGGTGTTGCTAATCTTGTGACAGACATCATGATGGAAGGAACGGCTAATAGAACACCACAGCAGTTGGAAGAAGAAATCCAGAAACTAGGTGCTAGCATCAATATGTTTACTGGACAGGAAGCCATTACTATAAGAGGAAACACGCTTACGCGAAATTTTGAAGCCACTATGGATCTTGTAGAAGAAATTCTTCTAGAACCTAGATGGGACGAAGAAGAGTTTGGACGTATTAAAACGGCTACGATTAACAGTATTAAAAGATCATCGGCTAATCCTAATGTTATTGCTCGTAATCAATATAATAGAACCTTATATGGAGAAGACCACATCTTTGCATATCCTTCAAGTGGTACTATAGAAAATGTACAATCGATTACTATGGATGACGTAAAAGAATTTTACCACAAGAACTTCTCACCATCTGTAAGTCGTTTCCATATCGTAGGTAAAATCAATAAAAACTCAGCCTTAAGCGCATTAAATGATTTAGAAGAAAAGTGGGCATCAAAAGAAGTAACTATTCCTTCTTATGACTTACCAACAGCAAGAGATAAATCGTCTCTGATTTTTGTAGACGTGCCTAATGCAAAGCAATCTGTTATTAATATAGGGTACTTATCTGTACCAAGATCGGATGAGAATTTTTATCCATTAGAAGTTATGAACTTTAAACTAGGTGGTAATTTTTCTGGAGATGTAAATATGATTTTACGTGAAGAAAAAGGATATACCTATGGAGCCCGTACCGGATTCGCAGGTAGTAAGCGTCAAGGAACGTTTACAGCATCATCTTCGGTGCGTACGAACACTACGGGCGAGTCTGTAGCTATTTTTAGAGATGCTATTAAAAATTATAAAAATGGTATCAAAGAAGAAGATCTTGAGTTTACAAAAAACTCTATGATTAAGTCTAATGCTCGCCGTTTCGAAACACAGTTTGCACTTCTAGGGATGCTGCAAGAACGCAGTACTTATGGTTTGGATGCAAACTACATAGAAGGGGAAGAAGCTATCGTGCGCAATATGACTTTGGAACAGCACAAATCACTTGCTAATAAATATCTAGATGAGTCCAAAATGGCATATATGGTAGTAGGAGATGCTGCTACGCAATATAGCCAATTTAAGGATATGGGCTTTGATGAAGTAGTACTTCTCGATAAAAATGGAAAAGAAATTGACTTACAAAAAGTAAAGCAATAAGATCAAGTTTTAAATAGTAATGAAAGGCTACCTATTTTAGGTAGCCTTTTTTTGTGCTTCCACGCCGGTCTAGGCAGTAAGGAAAGCGTTACAAATTGATCTTTGACTTATCTCAAGCCATCAAAAACTTAAATTAAAAGAGATTTTAAGGCTAATCAAATACAATAAGAGTTACATACGCTTTCATTTTAGCAAATAAATCTTCTTATTAGAATTCACTACATTTAGCTGTAAAATGTGAATAATGAAATTCTATTTATTAAGCAGCATACTTCTTTTATTACTATCCTGTGATTCTAGAACAAAACAAAATACCTACTCCAGCGATTTTGACTTTTTGCTAGGCGACTGGGAACGAACCAATTCTAAGGAGGGACAGCTTACTATGGAGCATTGGAAAATTATTAGTGCTACTGAATATCGCGGTCATGGATATACCTTAGAAAAACGGGATACCACTTTTCAAGAGCATATGCTTTTAATAAAGAAAAATGGAATTTGGAATTTAGAAGTATCAGGACCTAATGCAGATCCAGTGATTTTTGAAATTACGAGTTCGGCGACAAATAAACTCACTGCAGAAAACCCAATCCACGATTTTCCTAAAAAAATAACCTATTCGTATTTTGACGACACCCTTAGCGCAAAAGTCTCTAATGAAGATATGGAGATTCCTTTTATTTTTTGGCGCGCAGAATAGTACTTTAAACAAAAAAAAGACCCAATATAATAAATACTGGGTCTTAACGATATCTTATTTTGTAATATAATTACTATTGCTTCGCTTCAATCGCTTCTATTTTAGCTTTCATCACATCTGCCTCTGAGGTCTCACCTAGTTGCTCATGTATATTATATAAAGTTTTTGCAACACCCAGATATTCTGGATCTACTTCTAGTGCCTTTATTAAGTATGGCTTAGCTTCCTTATATAAGTTTTTACGCTGCTCCTTAAGTACATCATAGCGCGCATAATCTGCATTAGAGTTTCCTAAGGCATTCATCTCATCTCTTAAGGCCCCATCAGTACTCAAAATGCTAGCTGCAATATTATTATACGCATTTGCATAATTAGGATCTAGAGCAATTGCCTTTTCATAATAGCCTCTTGCTTTGTCCTTATTACCAAGTTGATCTTCACTTACTCCAAGATTGTAATGCAACTCTGCGTTATTAGGATCTAACTCAATTACTTTAGTAATAACTTCTTTATACTTATCCATTCTATCCATTTTCAAAAAGGCATTTGCCTTAGTTACTAATAGATTTGTATTTGTAGGATCACCTGCAATCGCCTTATCCAAAAGCGCTAATGCCTTCTCGCTTTGCCCTTCTTGATTATATATGGCAATAAGATAATTCATTATTTCACCCTCTTTAGACTCGCTTAACTCTGTTGTTGGATTAATATACTCTTTAGACAATACAAGTATATCACGCTCTTGCTTATCTGTAAATAACTTTTTCTCACCTGAGGCAGCGTTTATAGCATAATAGTTTTCTACCTGTCCTTTATACCCTTCATCCAACAAGCCTTGAAAAATCTCGCTTGCCTTTGTGTATTTTTGTGCGTTAAGAAAATTTGCTCCTGCATAATAGAGATAATCTTTATTGCCACCGCTATACTCATAAGCATTTTTTAACTTATTACCCGCATCTTCAAATTTATTAGCATTTTGATCTGCAACAGCACTGTTTACCATTGCCGCTACTGTATTGGAAAGTCCTGTAACACTCTCTGCATTAAATCTAGTATCCTTAAGCATCTTGTAGGCTGCTGCCGCTTTCTCCAGATCTTCGATATTTGTATTATCTACACCTAAAAAAGCTTGCGCTTTAAGCAGAAGGAACTTTTCCTTAGTCTTATCATCCATTGCAGAGATTAAACTTTCGGCAGTAGCAACAAGATTTTTTGCTTGGCCATAACTACCCGTTTTTATTGCCTTTTCTAAGGCTTTTACTTCTTTTTTTTGTGCAAACGTCATTGTTGTTACAACTAATGCCGCTATCATTAAAACTTTAGTTTTCATTGTATAATTTTAGTGTTAAGGGTTTATAAAATTAGTTAAATTTATACAAACCCCTATAATTTTTATTCCTCTTCGTTAGAAGTTGGTTTTTCTGAGGTTTGATTTTCTATATCTGATGTGCCTTCTCCTTCTGGAGTTACTGCATCTTCATCTTCTATTTCGTCTTCGTCATGTTTTACTTTCGCTACAGCGGCAATCGAATCATTCCCTTTAAGATTAATGAGTTTCACTCCTTGTGTTGCTCTTCCCATCACCCTCAAATCTGCCACTTCCATACGTATGGCAATACCCGATTTATTAATAATCATAAGATCATCATCATCGGTTACATTCTTGATGGATACCAGACCTCCAGTTTTATCGGTTACAGAAATGGTTTTTACACCTTTTCCGCCACGATTGGTAATTCTGTAATCCTCAAGGCTACTGCGCTTGCCATATCCTTTTTCTGAAACCACCAGAATGTTACTTTCTATATCGTTTACAGATACCATTCCTACGACTTCGTCATTTTCATTTGCAAGAGTTATGCCACGAACACCAGATGCGTTTCTTCCCATAGGTCTCGTCTTGCTTTCTTCAAAACGAATTGCCTTACCAGACTTGACTGCTAGCATTACTTGACTATCTCCTGTTGTAAGCTTTGCCGAGAGTAACTCATCGCCTTCTTTAATGGTAATCGCATTAATACCATTTGTACGCGGTCTAGAATACTGTTCTAGACTTGTTTTCTTAACCTGTCCTTTCTTAGTAGCCATAATGATAAATTGGCTATTAATATATTCTTCATCTTTTAGGTCATTTGTACAAACAAAGGCTTTAACCTTATCCTCTGGCTCAATATTAATTAGGTTTTGTATCGCTCTACCCTTTGATGTTTTACTTCCTTCAGGTATTTCAAAGACACGCATCCAGAAACATTTTCCTTTTTGAGTAAAGAATAACATATACTGATGATTGGTCCCTACAAAAAGATGTTCTAAGAAGTCTTCATTACGCGTAGTAGAGGCTTTTTGTCCTACTCCACCTCTATTTTGAGTCTTATACTCTGTAAGTGAAGTTCTCTTAATATATCCAGCGTGAGATATTGTAATCACTACTTTCTCGTCGGGTATAAGGTCTGTAATACTAACATCTCCTCCTGCATATTCTATAACAGAACGACGCTCGTCGCCGTATTTATTTTTTACTTCTAACAATTCTTCCTTAATAATATCCATACGGCGAGTTCTATCCTCTAAGATATTTTTCAGGTCTTTTATAGTCTCCATGATGGCATCGTACTCTGCACGTAGCTTATCTTGTTCCAGTCCCGTAAGCTGTCGTAAACGCATCTCTACAATGGCCTTCGCTTGTATTTCTGAAAGTTCAAAGCGTTTTATGAGATTAGCTCTTGCCTCATCTGCATTTGCACTAGCTCTTATTATAGCGATAACTTCATCTATATTATCTGATGCTATAATTAGCCCTTCAAGGATGTGCGCTCTATCTTCGGCTTTCTTAAGTTCGTATTTAGTACGTCTTACTACTACTTCGTGACGATGGTCTACAAAATGGTGAATCATATCCTTAAGATTCAACATTTCTGGACGACCGTTTACCAGTGCAATATTGTTTACACTAAACGAAGATTGCAAGGCAGTAAACTTATAGAGGGTATTCAAAACAATATTAGGAATAGCATCCCTTTTAAGTACGTAAACGATACGCATCCCATTGCGATCGGATTCATCACGTATGGCAGAGATACCTTCGATCTTCTTATCATTAATCAT
>CAZXMY010000190.1:0-5122 GCA_964641325.1 uncultured Flavobacteriaceae bacterium
GTATAGTACAAGCGATAATTGGAATACGAGTAATATAATTTGTAACTTTAGGGATAGTCTACAAGAATGAATTCAGATCAAGAAAATGCCTATTGGACGCAACGTTATAAGGAGGAACGCACAGGTTGGGATATAGGATATCCGTCTACACCGCTTAAAGAGTATATAGATCAGTTAGAAGATAAGGCTCAAAAAATTTTGATTCCGGGAGCGGGAAATGGATATGAGGCAGCCTACCTTTGGGAGCAAGGGTTTAAAAACGTATATGTACTGGATATTTCACAAGAACCATTAAAGGTTTTTGAAGAACGTAATCCAGCTTTCGCGAAAGCAAACATACTACGTGGTAATTTTTTTGAACACGACGGCCAATATGATCTCATATTGGAACAAACGTTTTTTTGTTCCTTCGTGCCATTAGCCGAAAATAGAAATGCCTACGCTAGAAAAATGGCAGCGTTATTAAAACCTAACGGGAAACTTGTGGGTTTATGGTTTGACTTTCCACTTACTGGCGATATGGAGAAGAGACCCTTTGGAGGCACTCGTGAAGAGTATATGACTTATTTGTCACCGTATTTTAAAACAAAACTTTTGGAACGATCTTACAATTCTATACCGCCTAGAGATGGGAAGGAGTTATTCGGTATTTTCTTAAAAAAGTAAGGGCACAATATAATAGGCTATTGCAAACAAAAGCCCTACCGAAATTATATTGAGGACAATCCCAATGCGCGCCATTTGATCTACACGCACATGCCCACTAGCGAAAACAATAGCATTGGGCGGAGTTGCCATAGGAAGCATAAAAGCACAACTAGAGGCAAGTGTAACGGGAATTACCATTTGTAAAATTGGGACATCCATACCAATTGCAATACCCACGACTAGAGGTACGAGTATAGTTACTAACGCCACATTACTCATTAACTCTGTCATAAATAACATCAAGAAAATTAACACCGCTGTCACGATCCACATACTCCAAGAGGTTTGATTTGAAATATAATCGCCTATCATTGATATAAAACCTGCGTCTTTGAGTCCAGAAGCTAGTGCAAGTCCGCCTCCAAAAAGGATCAAAATCCCCCAAGGTAATCGTGAAGTGTCTTTCCAGTCTAAAGGGAAACTACCCGTTTTAAAATCTAAAGGTACGATGAACATGAGCAAAGCGGCTATGACTGCAATAGTTGTATCTGTAAGTGAGATGTTAGGAAGTAAAGCGTTAAGATAGCTTCTGAGCATCCACGCTGCTGCGGTGAGCAAGAAAATCACCAAAACTGTTTTTTCTCCTCGTGACATCTTTCCCAGTTTATCAAGTTCCGATTGAATAATGTCGCCGGAGCCACCTATATTTCCCAAGCGATTAGGGAAAAACAATCTTGTAATGGCAACGTAGGTAATCACCATCATCGCAAGGGCAAAGGGCACTCCCATTTG
Organism: uncultured Flavobacteriaceae bacterium; assembly: GCA_964641325.1. Taxonomy (GTDB): domain Bacteria; phylum Bacteroidota; class Bacteroidia; order Flavobacteriales; family Flavobacteriaceae; genus Dokdonia. The sequence continues at coordinate 1,441 of CAZXMY010000190.1, forward strand.
CATCCATTGGAAAAATCCAATATCTATATTGTAACTTTCGTTAAGAAAAGCTAGCATTACAGAATTAGGAGGAGTTCCTATTAAGGTAGACATTCCTCCAATATTAGCACTAAAGGCAATCCCTAGCATAATACTTAGGGCAAAATTACGGTCGTTCTTAGTGAATCCATCAGTATCATCAATGAGCAGATTAATTACAGAGACAGCTATGGGAAGCATTACTACTGTACTTGCTGTATTAGAAATCCACATGCTCATTAATGCTGTAGCGATCATAAAACCTAAAATGATACCGTTAGCTTTGGTACCAGTGACTTTAAGAATAGATAGCGCTATGCGTTTATGTAATTGTACTTTCTCTAAAGCTAAGGCAATTACAAAACCACCAAAAAAAAGATACACAATAGGATTTGCATAATTACTAGCAACATCTTTTATCGACCCTAAATCTAATAATGGAAATAAAGCGAGTGGGATTAATGCGGTAACAGAAATAGAAACAGCCTCTGTAATCCACCAGATAACCATCCAGATAGTTACAGCTAGAACGTGATCTATCTCTGGATTAATGATTTCAAAGGGAGCCCATAATAGAAAAAAACATAGTATGGGTCCAGCTAGAAATCCTATTTTTCGCGTAAGCGTAAATTCTTTCATTAGTGTAAATCTAAAAAAATGGAATTAAAAAAAGCAAGCTTTTGTAAAAGCTTGCTTTAGATAAAGTTTGTGTGTAAAGAATTTCTAGTTCTTGCTTAACATTAATAGTTCATTGCATAAGATTTCTGTAACGTATCTTTTGTTTCCGTCTTTATCTTCCCAAGAACGGTTAGTAAGTTTACCCTCAATCGCTATTTCTTGCCCTTTTTGTACGTAGCTTTCTACTACCTTAACAAGACCTCCTCGCACAACTATATTGTGCCAATAAGCGCGCTCCACTTTTTGACCATTTTTGTCTTTGTAAGAGTCATCTGTAGCCATAGAGAATTTGGCTATTTTGTTTCCATCTGGAAAGCTTGTAATTTCAGGTTCTTGTCCTAATCGTCCAATAAGTTGTACTTTGTTTCTTAATGCATTCATAATCGTTTTGTTTTGCTTGAGCAGGTTATGCCTGCCAAATTATTTTACGTTTCTTTCTCAAGACCTTCTCGAGAAAATGATTGTTCGTTTTGAACAGTGCAAATATGAAACAACATGCAAGAACTAAGTGAATTTTAAGTATTTACTTTCGTTTATAATCGATTACAATCATTTGTAAACGTTTGTATTTGATTATAAAACATTAGTATACAACTAATTAATGTTATCAGACAATATTTTAAGAAGATCCTCGGTTAGGTAAGGCTTTACAATAAAATGATTAATCCCATATGAGCTTAATTCATTTTTTTCTGTATTGTAGTCTGTAGCAGTAAGTGCAATAATGGGAGTCGTCTTATCAAAAAGTCTAATGCGTTTACTTGCTTCCATACCATTCATTACTGGCATATTAATGTCCATGAGTATAGCATCAAAGGAATTTTTTTCTGCTAACTCCACAGCTTCTTTTCCATGAGCAGCTGTCATATGTTGCATTTTATATTGTTCTAAGATCTTTTGTGTAACCACCTGATTGATCTTATTATCATCTACTATTAAAAGGTGCCTATCTTTAAGTTTGCCAAAGCCTACTTTCACCTCTTCTTTAATATCCTCTAGGCTGCCCGATTCTAGCCATAATTCAAAAAAGAATCGAGAACCTTTATTGGATTCACTCTCCATAGCTAATGTGCTATCCAATGCGTTTAGGATATTATTTACAATGGACAATCCTAATCCAGAGCCTTCTTGAACAAATTGGTTTTGTACTTGAGTAAACTCATTAAAGATACTTGCTTGTTCATCTTTAGGAATTCCTTTTCCTGTATCCTCAATTTGAAAGCTTATAAGTTGTTTGTCCTTTTTTTGTTTTTTGACATTTACCCTAATGTATATGGAACCATCTTCTGTAAACTTACTTGCATTACTTATTAGATTGACTAATATTTGAGATAATTTAGTCTTATCTGTAAATAGCACTTTAGGAACATTCTCTCCCATTTCAATAATAACGTTGTTATTATTTTTTCTATTGAGAAACTCAAAATTCTGAACCATGCTGCGTATTAAATGCTCAATTCTAAAATAGCTTTTATGCACTTTTTTACCAGCTGCCGAAGAAAATTTGTTAAGGTTTAATACATCATTTACCAGGGCTAACAAATAATCTGCAGAGAATTTAAGGGAATTAAAATCGTCGGAATATTGATTGAGCTTAGGATCTTTGAGAAATACAGATGATAATCCAATTATACCATACAAGGGTGTTCTAAGTTCGTGACTTATGGTCGAGAGAAATTGTCTGTTCTTCTTTGCTAGTTTTTCAGAATTTTCTTTTTGTTCGAGGTATTGTTGGTTTTTTAACTTCAGGTCATTGAGGAGTAATTTTTTTTTATGTTGAGCGTAGAATAATATACCCAAAACAGCTAGTAATATCGCAAATAAGATATAAAAGAATTTAAGCAGCAGATTACTTTTTTCCTGCTCCTGCAGGGATACTTTGGTCTCTAATTGCGATTGCAGCAGTTGCTGTTTATAGGTGTCAAGATTATATTTAGAAGTGGCAATATTTTGCCGCTTGATTTTTTCGGCCTCATTTCTTTTACTAATTAAAGCATCGTAGTTATGCCTTATATCGTTTACGTTTTTATACAAACCTAGGTTTTCATAGGCTGTCATTAAGTTTCGATAATTCTTAATTAAATAATTCTCGTCAAACGCATTCGTCCCTAGTACTAAAGATCTGTTTATTGCCTGGATAGCTGCTGAAAATTTCTTTTGGTGTATATAAATAGCTCCTTGTGTGTGCAATACTACGGCCAGATATTCAGTTTTAAAATCGGCTAAAGTCTCATGATCAAGCACTAATTTTGCTTTTTCTAAATGATATTGCGCGTCGGCTATATTTTCTATTTCTACATAAATTTCGGCAAGATTGTTATGCGTAATAAAAAGCGCCCGTTTTAAATCATCAGAGCCATTTAATAATTCCAGAGCCTTTTCAAGGTAGCCTATAGTTTTTTGAGGATTATTGTCGTGAAAGGTATTGCCCAAGTCAATATAGGTACTCAATAAAGAGAGTGTATCCTTTTTTTGCTTTGCTTTTTCAAGACCTTCTTCTAAAAGTTCAAAGGCCTTTTCATTTTCGTCTAGTGTACTAAAGGTATTCCCTAAAATACTTCTTAGGCGGTATTCCTGCTTAAACAAATTTGCTGAGTCCGCCTGTTTTATTAGTGACGGAGCTAATTCTATAACGAGCTCATAATTACCATCATAGTAATACTGTCTAATAACAATCGCAAGAGAATCTAACTCCTTCGCTGTATATTTTTTGGTAAGAGAGGAAAAGGTGTCAGGAGTAGGAGGTATTTCCTGTCCTTGAACGCAAACAAAGGCAAGCGCAAAGAATATAGGAAGAAACAGGTTTTTAATAAAATGCGTCATTCTGAATTGCATTTTTGGAGAAAAGCGAAATTATGCATCTCAATTTTGTTATGGCCTTAGTATTGTCAAGGCTTGAAAATAAGCATTTTATCGTAATAAATGCACATTTTATCGATATTTATTACAAATAAACGTCGTAATAAATAGGTTAACGGACTTATAT
>CAZXMY010000191.1:0-5120 GCA_964641325.1 uncultured Flavobacteriaceae bacterium
GGATTTAGAACAAAGTTTAATACTTCTAACTACGGTTTTTGACGAGGTCAATAGAGAAGTAAAGGATACACTACAACTAAAATTTCTTTTTGATTATTTAAGACAAATTCCACCACCTCCGCCACCACCAAATCCACTTCCCTAACCCAAACATCACGTTCCCTCATTAAGCGTAGTTTGTACTCCTAAAGCGACCTATGTTTATGGAAACTAAAACATATATATTATGAAAACACAAACAATTACAGTACGAGCAAACTATGTAAAAACCTTGGTGTCGCTATGTGCCATTGGGCTTATTACCCTTTTTAGCACAGCAAACGCGCAAACAGAGCGCACGGTAACAGGCAAAGTACTTACCGCAAATGGGCCACTTCCCTTTGCAGCCATTACCCTTAAAGGCACCCAAATAGGAGTTCAGGCAGATGAGAATGGCGCCTTTACCTTCCCTAAAGCCTTAAAAGAAAATGATGTTCTCATCATTAGTACACTGGCCTGCGCAGACCACGAGTATACCATTCAGGAGAACAGCTACTTTATAGAGCCATATCTAGAAGGCGAAGAGATTATTATAACTGGCGCACTGCGCACAGAGCCTGTTGTACGATGCACAACTTCCATTAAGGACTAAAGCAGCTCAATGAAAATCTCATTATTAATAGGAATCTTCTTCTTTATACTGTGTCCCGTTACAGGACAACAGCAGGACTTCGCACATATAGACTTTACACGTGCAGAAGCAAATGCACGACAGTATAAAGGAGAAAAACTTTCTAACCTTCCCGTTTTAACGGCAAAACTTACCGCCTATCTAGAAACAGATGCAGAGCGTTTTAGAGCCATTTACTATTGGGTAACCCACAATATTGAGGGCAATAATCACTTACTTTCCACCAATGAGCGAAAACTAAAAAAACTGCGCAATTTACCCGACCAACGCAAACAATGGCAACAAAATTTTACCGCTAGAGTATTTGCCACCTTACAAAAAGATAAGTCTACCGTTTGCACGGGTTATGCCTACTTGCTTAAAAAAATGGCGCACTATGCAGGTATAGAATGTGAGATCGTAAACGGCTTTGGATTGGCCAATAACAAAATCTTTAAAGAAGGAGATTTTCCTAATCACGCCTGGAATGCTGTTAAACTCAATGGCAAATGGTATCTCTGCGATGCCACTTGGGCTGCAGGCTACACCCTTGTGACTTCAGATAGCTTTGAGTTTGATTATGACAACCGCTACTTCTTGATGGCACCGCAACAGTTTGCAAAAAGTCACAAGCCTCTTGAGCAAAAATGGTATCTCAACATCAAGAATACAATATCCCAGACCGGGATCCATTAAGGCGCATACGCTTTCGCGAAAGCTACTCGAATCATTTTAATGCTACTACTCGCTTTTTTTGTTTTGATAAAGAACGTACTTTTAGTAGCTCTATGAAAACCTCCTTAAATTTCATTATAAAAGCTACCCTGTGCCTAGGCCTATTTGTTAGTACTTTGACGAGTCAAGCTCAGGAAGAATTGCTCATAAATACCTACAATAGAAAAACCACTTCCTTATCAGGATCTTGGCATTATATTATTGACCCCTATGAGAATGGCTTCTATAACTATAGATATGAGCCTTTTGAAAACCAAGAAAATCCTGGAAATGGAGCGTTCTTTATGAATGCAAAAATTAAAAATCCTAAGGACCTCATTGAGTATGATTTTGACAAGATGGATACCTTGGAAGTTCCTGGTGATTGGAATACTCAGAAAGATCAACTCACCTATTACGAAGGAAGTCTATGGTATAAAAAATCTTTTGATTATGCTAAAGCGAAAGAAAGCAATCGCGTCTTTATCTATTTTGGTGCTTCTAATTATGAAACCAATGTATACCTCAATGGCAAAAAACTAGGCAAACATATAGGCGGTTTTACACCCTTTAATTTTGAAGCCACTCACCTACTTAAAGAAAAAGACAACTTCTTAATTGTAAAAGTAGATAACAAACGAAAAAAAGAAGGTGTTCCAACTCTCAATACAGACTGGTGGAATTATGGTGGCATTACCAGAGACGTACAACTTGTAGAAACGGCTGCTACTTTTATCCAAGACTATGTCATCCAATTAGACCCGAACAACAATCAGAAAATACTCTGCAACATCGCACTCAATGGCACAGCTAAAGCCGGAAAAAAAGTAAGCCTTAGCATTCCCCAATTAGACCTCAACAAAACATTCACTACAAACGAAAAAGGGGAAATCACAACGAACCTAGAAGTTGCCAACCTGAACTACTGGTCGCCTAATGACCCTTGTTTATATGATGTACAACTACGCCTAGATAACCACACTTTATCAGACCAGATAGGATTTAGAACCATTACCACAAGCGGCGCAGAAATCCTATTAAACAACAGTCCTATTTTCTTAAAAGGGATTTCTATACACGAAGAAAGCCCTAGTCGTGGTGGTAGAGGTCATTCTCAAGAAGATGCGTTGCAATTACTCAATTGGGCACAAGAATTAGGCTGTAATTATGTGCGCCTCGCGCATTACCCTCATAATGAACATATGGTCAGGCTGGCAGATCAAATGGGGATACTCGTTTGGGAAGAAAACCCCGTGTATTGGACGATAGATTGGGAAAACCCTGACACCTATGCCAATGCACAAAACCAACTCTCTGAAGTAATAGCTAGAGATAAAAACAGAGCGAGTGTCATTATCTGGTCTATGGCAAATGAAACCCCTACCAGTGCGGCTAGAAATACCTTTCTGCGAAATCTCGCTGCCTTTGCCCGTAAACAAGACCCTACACGTCTCATAAGTGCTGCCTTAGAGCAAAGTGATTATAAGGGCAATCCGTTAGTCCGCACAATCTCTGACTCCTTTGCACAAGAAGTAGACATCCTAAGCTTTAATCAATATATCGGTTGGTATGATGGTCCCGTAGAAAAATGCCAAACCATACAATGGCAAATAGATGTAGATAAACCTGTATTAATTTCGGAGTTTGGCGCGGGCGCAAAATATGGCAATTCCGGAAGTCGTGACCATCGTTGGACAGAAGAGTATCAAGAATACCTCTATGAAGAAACCCTAAAAATGATTGACCCGATTGAGCAACTCTCCGGATTCTCTCCTTGGATTTTAATAGACTTTAAATCCCCAAGACGGGTACTTCCAGACATACAAGACGGTTGGAATCGCAAAGGCTTACTCTCAGAAAAAGGCGAAAAGAAAAAAGCCTTCTATACCTTGCAAGAGTATTACCATACAAAATAAAGCCTCCCTTTTTGAAATGAAAAATACCGCTTTCGCGAAAGCGGTATAAAACAAACATAAGTAGTTCAGTTATTTCTGAACGGTAGGTATATTATTTAGAGATTCCTAAATCTCCTCGAATCTGTTGCCACATCGTGGGCATTAATTTTCCGGCTTCCATATCACGTAGGCTTCCAATAGGATCATCTAACCATCTACTCAACGTTTTATATCTAGATAAGTCTACATTATTGGCCGCAAAACGGTTTTTCAATTGCGCATTATATTCGATAATCAAATCTTTGTTGTTTTGTAACCACGTTTCGAAGTCACCATTGGAAGACATTCCTGGGAGCTTTGCGTGAGCTACTATGGGCTGACTTTTTTCTTCTTCTTGTATTTCTGAAACCTCCTTGCCGTCAAGTCTAGCCATAATTTGAGCAACTTGATGCTTAAGTTCATTAATCTCTTGCTCTTGCTCTTGTAGACGACCCGCAAGATCATTTGTGTTTAACCCTACAGCTGTGTTAATTAGATTTACCGAGCGTTCTGTAGCCGCTTCCCAGGCAACACCTACAATAATTGGATAATCGTCTAGCTGCATATCATCAGGATGTCTAGCAATGGCAGCCCCATCATTATTACCCGATGCGAGTATGTAATCGCCTATAGCTACTTCTCCAAAAACCTTAACTGGTACTTGACCTATAAAAGCCACTTTCTCATAATCCTTCATATTGCCATCTCCTTGCAGATTACCCAAAACTATTGGGTTGCTAGATATAGCCATTATCTTGCTGGCACCTTTTGTATTTTTAGAAATCTTACCTCCTATAACACCTACTACATCCCCTTTATGAAAGATTTCTGTAACATCAGATTTAGCAAGGTACTCGGCATAATCTGCTCCTCCAGATTTAAAATAGACGCCTCTATTGTTTTCAAAATAAAGCAGGAGGTCTATCCCAAAAGCGGTTTCTATAATTAACTGCACGCCCATTAAAGTGGCTTCTGCCAAGTCCAATTGAAAGCCACAGGCAACACCTTCGGCCGTTAAAAAGCCCTGTTCCTTTAGGGTGCGTAAAAACTCATTGTTATACTCATAACTATCCTCAACATCTGCAAAGCTCTGTCCCTCAATAGCTCCTCGTATTGCCGTACCATCTCCAAAACTCATATAGTTATTGGCATTATTCCCAAAGCCGTCTACTTGGACTAAAATACCTTGATTACTTCCTCGCACTCTTAAGGGATAACTGGCAGTTCCCGTTTGAGCGCCGTTTACATCTGCATCAATGACTACTTGATCTGTAAATGAACTTGTTCCCTCTACACTTAAGGTTCCTGATAGCGTGGTTGGGCTATCATTGTTAACATTTAGCGTTCCGTCGAGATTGGAAGTGCCGGCTACATTTAATAGATTAAGATCAGAGGTATTGGTAACAGCAATATTAGCAAAGTTAGCATTTTGAAAGCCTGCTAAACCCTGCACCGTAAGATCTCCTGAAAGATTGGTGTCGCTGTTATTTAAAACTTCCAAATTATTTGTAAGATTGGTAATTCCATTCACTTCAAGTGAGCCTGTAAGATGGGTTGGGTTTCCATTAATCACCTGCAAATTATTATCTATCGTTGTAATGCCGTCTATATTAGTTGGGCCAGAAATATCTACAACATTCAAAGCCGTATTTTCTGTAACATTAAGATTTACAAAACTACCATCTTGAAAAAAAGAAGAACCTTCTACAATAAGATCCCCAGTAAGTAAACTGGTAGACTGGTTTGCTACGGTAAGTCCATTATTAAGAGTAGTCATTCCCGTTACCTCGAGCGTGCCTCCTACATCTAATGTTCCCGTTAAG
>CAZXMY010000192.1:0-5116 GCA_964641325.1 uncultured Flavobacteriaceae bacterium
CTCATTATTCAAAGTGGTTACAAAGGAATTAAAATCAGAGACATATTCGTCATGTTTCTTCCCTGTAGCTTTTCCATTAAATCCGGTATGTATGCGCCTTACGATTCCTTTCTTGTCTATAAAAATGGTTGTAGGATACGACAATACGTGATTAAGCATAGGGAGTTTTTGATTGGCCAGTTTTTTATCTTCTGTACCATATTGCGCTAGCAATATAGGATAAGGCACCTCTAATCTATCTTTTAGTCTTTGTATACTTCTAAACGCTTTTTCCTGTGTAGGTGCATACTCAAATGCAAGGCCTATTATTTCAAGATCAAGGCTTGGATTATTCTTAAGACACTCTACATAAAACTTCGTTTCTTCCAAGCAGTTTGGGCACCAACTTCCTAGTATTTGCACAAGCACAACTTTATCTTTAAATCTGTTATCTGATAAAGAAATCATTTTTCCCGTCTCATCTGGAAAAGAAAACGCCATGGAATCATATCCTTCCTTTAAATAGGTTAGCTCTTTAGCGTCAGGCAGTTCATAATGAGGATTACGAGTGGCTACAAAAGGCTCTTTCCAGTGATTTCCGCTATAAAAAACGCCTTCTAGTGAGTCTTCGGTTATCTTGGCGGTAAACAAAAATGCGTGGGCTCCATCAAATGTCGACAAGTGCAACTCATCTCCATTTCTAGACCCTTCTAAAAATCGATAATCTCCTGTTGTGGTTCTAAAAGTGCCTGTTACAGCACTCCCTTGTTGTGTAAAAATTCCTATTGCTTCATATCTATCATCCGCACTATCAGGACTAAAAACAGTTTCCCATCTTCCCGTAACCGCCTTGTCTCCTGGTCCTTTTTTCGAATCTTTAAATCTTGAGTGATTTTCTCCATAAGACATCTCAAAAGAAACGACACGATCTAAACTAGGTTTAATGAAATCTCCTGTTATTTGGGTTCCGTTTTCGCGAAAGCGTCCTAAAAAATACCCCTCATACACGGGCATCTGTATTTTTATACTGTCTCCATAGATGGTAATCTCATCCACAAGAATACGTTCTTCTCCGTTTTTTACAACAAGATTCCCATCTTCTTGAACTTGCATTAAAAAAGGAAGCTTTTGACTATCCTGCACGTCTAAAGTGGTTCGCCATGCTCCTACTTTAAGTGTATTCTCTTTTGGAGCGCAGGAAAACAAGCAGCAAATAAGTAAAACAATGAGTGTTTTTTTCATAAAATAAGGTTGAAAAGTATAAGTCTCCTAAAGTATGAAAAAACCATTCAATAAGAGGGAGACTTCTTATATTTGTAGTTCGAAAAAATGCATACATGAAGATTTCTTATAACTGGTTAAAACAATTTATCACACTAGACTGGGATGCAGAAAAGACTGGAGAACTCCTAACAGATCTGGGCTTAGAAGTTGAAGGAATCACTCCCTATCAAAGCATTAAGGGTGGATTAGAAGGCATTGTAATTGGTCATGTGCTTAGTTGTGAGCAACACGCTAATGCAGATAAATTAAAAGTTACTACCGTAGATATAGGCACAGGTGAGGCTGTACAAATCGTATGCGGTGCACCTAATGTGGCTGCAGGACAAAAAGTGCCTATAGCTACCATAGGAACTACGCTTTATACTCCAGAAGGAGAAGCTTGGAAAATTAAAAAAGGGAAGATACGAGGAGAAGAGTCTCACGGTATGATCTGTGCAGAAGACGAATTAGGACTGGGTTCTAGTCACGATGGTATTATGATTCTTGATGAATCTCTGGTTCCTGGAACTCCAGCAGCAGAGGTTTTTGAGATAGAAAATGATATGGTTTTTGAGATAGGTCTCACTCCTAATCGTGCAGATGCTATGAGCCATTTAGGAACCGCTAGAGATCTAAAAGCGGGACTTGCGCATAAAGAAATGACTACAGAGCTTATCACACCGTCTACCAGCTCCTTTAATGTTGATGCTAGACTTCATAAGGTAGATGTTGCTGTTATTGACAAAGAAAAAGCCCCAAGATACGCTGGAGTCACCTTGAGTGGTTTAAAAGTAGAAGAATCTCCCTCTTGGCTGCAACACAGGCTTAAGGCTATTGGTTTAAGCCCTATTAACAATGTAGTAGATGTTACCAATTACGTTTTACACGAGTTGGGTCAACCCCTTCACGCCTTTGATTTAAATAAGATCATGGGAAATAAAATTGAAGTAAAAACAGTGGCTTCAGGGACAAAGTTCACTACCCTTGATGGCATAGAGCGAGAATTACACGAGGATGACCTTATGATTTGCGATGAGGAAAAGCCTATGTGTATAGCTGGTGTTTTTGGAGGAGAACATAGTGGCGTTACAGAAGCTACAACCGCAATCTTTCTGGAAAGCGCCTATTTTGATCCTGTTTCTATTCGTAAAACGGCCAAGAGACACGGGCTCAATACCGATGCTTCTTTTCGCTTTGAGCGCGGTATAGATCCCAATATAGCCGAGTATGCATTAAAACGTGCTGCTGTATTATTAAAAGAAATAGCTGGTGGTGAGATAAGCAGTGAACTAGTAGATATTTACCCTACAAAAATTAAGGACGCTCAGGTCGTATTAAGTTATGAAAATGTAACTAAACTTATTGGACAAGAAATCCCTAGAGAAACCATAAAGAGTATCCTTACTTCGCTAGATATCAAAATCAATAACGTTACAGAAAGTGGTATCGGAATGACCATTCCTGCCTATAGAAATGATGTCACTAGAGAATGTGATGTGATCGAAGAGGTTTTACGGGTGTATGGTTATAACAATATCTCTTTTGGCAATAAACTCAACGCCACTATCTCTAATGTTTCAAAATTTGAAGACCATAAAATACAGGATGTTGTAGGTAACCAACTTGTTGGACAAGGGTTTTATGAAATCCTATCCAACAGCCTTACCACACCTGCATATACCGAATTGTCGGACAGCCTTAAAGAAGAGCATCACGTTACTATGCTCAATCCTTTAGGACTTGAGCTAAGTGTATTGCGACAGTCTTTATTATTTTCGGGTCTGGAAGCCATAGCGTATAACCAAAATCGCAAGCGTACAGATGTAAAGCTCTTTGAATTTGGGAAAACCTATCATAATTACGATACAGAGCGACAAGAAGACAAGCATCTATCTATTCTAGTTGCAGGTAACAGCTTGCGCGAAAGTTGGAAGACTGATACTTCAAAAAATGCTACAGATTTCTTTTACCTCAAAGGAATTGTAACTACTGTTTTAGAAAAACTAGGCATAACCAATAGCAGAACAACAGCTACTAAAAACGATGTCTTCTCAGAAGCCGTTTCGCTTGAAATAGGCAAACTCAAATTGGTAAGCTATGGCATTGTAAAAAAGAGCATTCTCAAATCCTTTAGTATCGACCAGACGGTGTATTATGCAGATTTTAACTGGGATAATATCTTAGAAGTAGCTGCGAGAAATAAAATTAAATTTACTGCTATCCCTAAATATCCAGCGGTACGCAGGGATTTTGCTTTGTTAGTAGACCAGAAAGTACAGTTTGAGGATTTACACAAATTAGCACGTCAGACCGAAAAGTCTATCCTTAAAGATGTGAACCTTTTTGACGTATATGAAGGCAAGAACATACCAGATGGCAAAAAGAGTTATGCACTAAGCTTCTTACTACAAGACGAGCATAAAACCCTTACAGATAAGCAGATAGACAAGGTGATGAACAAAATGCAACAACGTTTTGAAAAAGAGTTAGGGGCAAGTTTGAGATAGGCCATAGTACCTACCTTATCTATTGATTAGTAGTAAAGTATCGCCTTCTGGTTATTGATTTTTTGTAATAAAGACAGTATCTTTAAAACAAAAAGATGCTACTAAGCCGAACAAATATTCATACCAAACTTTTACGCGAGCGCAGCAAGAGTTTTACAGATTCTGATATGCTTGAACAAGTAGCACGTGTGTTTGAGCAAGACCGCTTTCGCGAAAGCGAGATACTCAACACCTTACAGGGCACTCCAAGTACTCCGATCAATAGATTTAACCTAGATTTACTGGAATTGGATAAGATTTTTAATCATAAGCAAATTGAAAAAATTTGTGTAGACTATAGATTGCGCTTTTTGGATTCCAAGTATTTTAAAGGGAAATATCCACAAGAAGCGCTGGCGCAAATCAAATATTTGGAGAATAAACACGAGACTACCTTAGACGGATTTAAGATTATCGCACCTTCTAAAATGTTTGTTTTAGAAAAAGCAGATGACCCTTTGTTATTTGCTTCTATGGGCAATGGCTATTACTACCTTATTCATAAATGGGGTAATGACCTTCACCCCTTGCGAAAATGGCTTATGTGGTCTTTTAAATCTTTTGAAAATTTAATTGTTGGTATTATTCTAGCCAGTATATGCATCACTTTACTAGTACCGGATGGATTATTTACAAAAAACCAATCTACATCGCAGGATGTTATAGTTTTTTTCTTTATGTTTAAATCTATTGCTGCTGTGGTTTTGTATTATGGTTTTGCCGCAGGTAAAAACTTTAATACAGCCATCTGGAATAGTAAATATGATAAAACACGCTAAATGAAAATAATACCAGATTCTAATTACGAAAAGATCTATACAGGATCAAGCATTAAAGCCTCTTATTTAAAAACCCTCCTGGAAGATCAAGACATACAACCTATCTTAAGAAACGATGAAGAAAGTGCCCGTGCTGGTGGTTTTGGGATGGACTATGCAAACGGGGTTAAAATTCTGGTACATAAAGAAAAGTTTGTTACGGCAAAACATATCGTGCAAAGCGCCTTAGATGAAAATGGGGATATTATCGCAATTTCAGAAGAAGAACTAGAAAAGCAAGCGCTTAATGCTAAGGATAATACGCTCAACAGTACAGGTCAGCACAAACAATACAAACGATCTCCCTTTAACTTATTGATTAATGTTGGGCTTATTATCTACTCGTTATGGCGATTATCACCCGTTTTAGAAGGAGAAGAGCTACATCCCTTGCGCATCGCGGTAAGTGGAGGTATTATTGTATTTTGCTCCTATGCCTTACTTACTCATTTTAGGAAATAACCCGGTTTGTAATTGAAGTATTTAACAAAATTCCTTCTTTATCGTGAT
>CAZXMY010000193.1:0-5115 GCA_964641325.1 uncultured Flavobacteriaceae bacterium
TTAAATTGTTAAAACGTATACTTAACTCTTCTAAAATGGTATTCTGAGAGATGTAAATCTTAGAAAGTTGATTTTAAAAAACTTATAAAGAGCGTACTGACAGATTTTTGGGTATATCAATGCATATTAGATTATCAAAGTTACACTTTACTTTTTCTAGATTTATGCTAACTCTTTCAACTTTCCCTGCAATACTTTTATTACGTCTCGAAGTTTGGCAGCTTGCATAAAGTCTAATTCTTTTGCTGCAGCTTCCATTTCTTTACGTGTTGCCCTTATTTTCTTTTCTATTTCTGGTTTTGAGAGGTATTCTTCGGTTTCTTCGGCAGCGAGGTTTATGAGAGATTCGGCTTCTAGGGAGTAGGTTTTCTTTCGCGTAAGCGCATTTTCTAAACTCTTTTTGATTGCCATAGGTTTGAGACCATTTGCCTCATTGTAAGCAATCTGCTTCTGGCGGCGATATTCTGATCCATCTATGGTTTCTTGCATACTTCGGGTAATCTTATCTGCATACATAATGGCTTTGCCGTTTATATTACGAGCCGCGCGACCTATGGTTTGCGTAAGCGAGCGCGTACTTCTCAAAAAACCTTCTTTGTCCGCATCTAAAATAGCGACAAGCGAAACTTCGGGTAAATCCAATCCTTCTCTCAGCAGGTTTACTCCAACCAGCACATCGTACAATCCTTTGCGCAGGTCTTGCATAATTTCTACTCGTTCTAACGTATCTACATCTGAGTGAATGTAACGCGTACGGATATCTATACGAGCAAGGTATTTAGTAAGCTCTTCTGCCATGCGCTTGGTTAAAGTAGTCACAAGAATACGCTCGTCGCGCTCTACTACTTTGTTAATCTCTTCGATGAGGTCATCTATCTGGTTAAGACTTGGACGCACTTCCACCTCAGGGTCGAGAAGCCCTGTAGGTCTTATGATTTGCTCAACAAAGGCACCTTCGGTTTTTTGCAGTTCGTAATTGGCAGGCGTCGCCGAAACATAAATCACTTGATTTTGAAGCATTTCCCACTCTTCAAATTTTAAGGGACGATTGTCCATAGCTGCCGGTAATCTAAAACCATACTCGACCAAATTTTCCTTACGACTACGGTCTCCGCCATACATAGCACTTACTTGTGATGCCGTCACGTGGCTCTCATCTACTACCATCAAGTAATCATCAGGAAAGTAGTCTAATAAACAAAAGGGTCTCGTCCCTGGTTCACGACCGTCCAGATATCGAGAGTAGTTCTCAATACCAGAACAATAGCCGAGCTCCCGTATCATTTCTAAATCAAAATTCGTACGTTCTTCAAGACGTTTTGCTTCTAAGTGCTTGCCTATTTCTTTAAAGTAGGCGACTTGCTTCACAAGATCTTCTCCTATGTTATTAATAGCCCCTTGCAATACTTCTGGAGAGGTGACAAACATATTTGCGGGATAGATACGCAGTCGCTCGTATTTTTCTATTACTTGACTTGTTGTCGGGTCAAAAGCCTCTATCTCTTCAATCTCATCTCCAAAAAAATGTATTCTAAAAGCGATATCTGCATAGCCTGGAAAAATCTCTACGATATCCCCTTTTATTCTAAAGTTACCACGATTAAACTCGCCTTCTGTTCGAGAGTACAGAGATTGCACGAGTTTTTTAAGCAACATCGTTCTTGCAATAACCTGG
Organism: uncultured Flavobacteriaceae bacterium; assembly: GCA_964641325.1. GTDB lineage: Bacteria > Bacteroidota > Bacteroidia > Flavobacteriales > Flavobacteriaceae > Dokdonia. Next base: position 1,676 of record CAZXMY010000193.1, read on the forward strand.
TCTTGTTTGATTTCAATAACATTTTTTTGAAATTCATCGGGATTTCCAATACCATATAAACAGGATACCGAGGCAACCACAATCACGTCACGGCGACCAGATAATAGGGATGAGGTGGTACTCAGACGCATTTTTTCAATCTCATCGTTTATGGATAAGTCCTTTTCTATATACACACCAGACGATGGGATAAACGCTTCGGGCTGATAATAATCATAATAGGATACAAAATACTCCACCGCATTTTCAGGAAAGAAAGACTTAAACTCACTATATAATTGTGCCGCCAGTGTTTTGTTATGAGCCAGAACCAAGGTAGGTTTTTGCGTTTGCTCAATGACATTAGCAACGGTAAAGGTTTTTCCAGAACCTGTGACGCCCAGGAGTACCTGAAAGGCTTCGCTACTTTCCAAACCTTGCACAAGACTAGTAATAGCCTGTGGTTGATCTCCTGTAGGAGAAAAGTCGGATTGTAGTTGAAATTTCATAGGTTTTGTAGCAGGGCTAATTTAGGCATAAATACGCTTTCGCGAAAGCTTAAAAAGTTGAGGAGTGCATAGGTTTATGGGTATAAGAGTTTAGTTGTTGCGTAGTTTTTCAAATATAAGCTGTTGTCTCGGCTAAAGTTTCAATTTCGATTTCGATTTCAGTTTCAACTTCTTTCGTATTTTGCAGTATGCTAAAATGGGTTTATAAAATACGGCACTATTTTGAAAAGCACGGCTTTTATGTTTCTTCTAGGCTTGCAGACAGACTAGGGATACGGGCAAGGAGCGTGAGGCTATTTTTTATATACCTGTCCTTTGCAACTTTAGGTGTTGGTTTTGTGTTGTATATCACCTTCGCCTTTTGGTTAAAACTCAAGGATCTTGTCTATACTAAACGTTCTTCTGTCTTTGATTTATAGGTATGTTTAAGTTTTTTTCATCTAAATTTTATGTAGCTTTATTGCTAGTGGTTTTTACCCTATGTATTGGAGTTCTTGGGTTTAAATTTATTGCAGATTATACTTGGACAGATGCCGTTTATATGACGGTAATTACAGTAACAACGGTAGGTTATGGAGAAGTAAATCCATTAACGCCAGAAGCCAAAATATTTACCGTACTCCTTATTTTATGTAGTGTAGTAATTTTGGGATATGCCATTACGGTTATTACAGAATATATAATTAGCCGAAATTCTTATGACTCTATAAAACGAAAACGCGTGCAAAAACAAATTAACAATCTAAGTGATCACATAATCGTTTGCGGTTATGGTAGAAATGGCAAGCAAGCTGTAGAGAAACTAAAAGCATACAATAAGTCCTTTGTTATTATTGAAAAACAAGATGAAGTTATAGAACGCTTTGAAGAAGCGGGAACTCTTTTTATTAAAGGGAATGCTAATGAAGATCACACGCTTATCGCAGCAGGAATAGAGAGAGCGCATACGCTTATTACTGCATTGCCCGATGATGCAGATAATCTGTTTGTCGTATTAAGTGCTAGACAGCTTAATAAGAAATTACAAATAATTAGTAGGGCAGAGTTTGAGACTTCCCAGAGCAAGCTTAAACTCGCGGGAGCCAATAATGTGATTATGCCTAATAGGATAGGAGGAGATCATATGGCCAGTCTTGTGGTGCATCCCGATCTTATAGAGTTTTTAGACAACCTATCTGTAGTGGGAGAAGAAGATAGTATTAATGTAGAAGAAATTGGATTTGAAAACGTATGTCCAGATGGTAAAGAACTTTCTATTAGGGAAATAGATTTACGTAATAAAACAGGATGTACCATCATAGGCTATAAATCGCCGCGGGAAAAATATATCGTAAATCCTGAAGCAGAACTCGTATTGGAAAAGGGTTCTAAGCTCATATTAATAGGTCGTCCTGAACAAATAAAAAGGCTTCACGATATCTTTGGATATGAGTATTGATTTGGATTTTAAGAATCATTCCTTTGAATAAGAGGCATTTTTTTGCATCTTGCTATCTGAATTATTGATAACCTAACAAAAACGCAATGATGAAGAAATATCTTCTTTTACTATTAAGTATTATTTCACCTTTATTAACCTTTGCGCAAAATGCACAGGAAGTAGGAATAGATCAAAAAATTGATGAGGCATTTGGTAATGCTACAGGATGGTTTGTGAATTTTATTTTTTATCAAATTCCTTTTACCGATGAAATTCAGGTGTATTGGGTGTTGTTTCCTTTAATATTAGGAGCAGGATTTTTTACAATTTATTTTAAGTTTATCAATTTTAGAGGATTTTTCACTTCTATAAACATTGTGCGTGGTAAGTATGATGAGATTGACCATGAAGAACCCCTTGCAATGGCAGGCGATTCCACTCCTGGAGGAGATGCAATCGAAACTATTAAAGTGGAAGGTCATGAAGGAGAAGTAAGTCATTTCCAGGCTTTAACTGCAGCATTGTCTGCTACTGTAGGTTTGGGTAATATTGCTGGTGTTGCGATAGCTGTTTCTATTGGTGGAGCAGGAGCTACCTTCTGGATGATTGTAGCGGGCCTATTAGGTATGGCGTCAAAATTTGTAGAATGTACGTTAGGTGTAAAGTATAGAGATATAGAAGCAGATGGTACTGTATATGGTGGGCCGATGTATTACTTGACAAAAGGATTGAAGGTTAAAGGAATGGCCGGTCTTGGCAAAGTGTTAGCAGTCTTATTTGCTATTTTTGTTATTGGTGGTTCGTTTGGAGGCGGTAATATGTTTCAAGTAAATCAAGCATTTCAGTTAGTTCAAAATATAACTGGAGGCGATGCATCCATTTTGGCAGGTAAGGGCTGGTTATTTGGAATCATAATGGCGGTACTGGTAGGTATTGTAATTATTGGCGGTATTAAAAAAATTGCGAAAGTAACAGATAAGATTGTGCCTTTTATGGTTGTGATTTATGTTGCAGCATCGCTTTTCGTAATATTTGCAAACTATGATATGATTGGGTCAGCATTTATGCAAATATTTAATGGGGCTTTTAGTCCTGAAGGAGTAGCTGGTGGAGCAATAGGTGTTCTGGTACAAGGATTTAGACGTGCGGCTTTTTCTAATGAGGCTGGAGTTGGTTCCGCGTCCATAGCCCATTCCGCGGTAAAAACTAAGTACGCGGCAAGTGAAGGTATGGTAGCATTGTTAGAGCCATTTATAGATACTGTTGTTGTTTGTACAATGACAGCTCTTGTTTTAATTATAACAGGAAATGTAACTTCTGCAAATTCTGGTTTAAATGATGCACAAGCTATATTATTAACTTCAGGAGCTTTTGAGTCTGCTATTTCTTGGTTCCCTTATGTGCTCACAGTGGCGGTAGTTCTGTTTGCATTTAGCACAATGATTTCCTGGTCTTATTATGGATTTCAAGGTTGGGCTTATCTCTTCGGAAGATCAAAGAAAATGGAATACTTGTATAAGTTTATATTCTGC
>CAZXMY010000194.1:0-5084 GCA_964641325.1 uncultured Flavobacteriaceae bacterium
CCATTTATATATGCCAGATTACTAGCTGCACTATATACAGGTAAAAATGAAAACAAAGCCAGTAAGGCAGCAATGGCCCATATCGCTTTATCTCCTTGTATATGAGAAACTAATTTTTTTACTCTGGACATTATAATTCCAATTATTATGGTCTTTTATATAAACTGGCTTCAATACGCCTATATTCGATTATAAATTGCGTACAGCATTTTTAAATTGCCTTCCTCTGTCTTCATAATTCTCAAACAAGTCAAAACTTGCGCAAGCAGGTGACAAGAGCACATTATCGCCTTTCTCTGCAATTTTATATGCTATTTTTACCGCTTCACTCATCGCAGGAGTTTCTACAATAATCTCAACCATATTCCCAAAATGTTCAAGGAGTTTTTGATTATCAACCCCAAGACATATTATAGCTTTTACCTTCTCATTCACTAGAGGATAAAGATCTCTATATTCATTGCCCTTATCAACGCCTCCCACAATCCATACTGTAGGCGCACTCATACTATCTAGAGCATAAAAAGTGGCATTCACATTAGTAGCTTTGCTGTCATTAATGTACTTTACATTGCCTATTTTAAGAACCTGTTCCAAACGGTGTTCTACACCATGAAAACTTTCTAAGCTCTCCCGTATGGTTGACTTTCTAATGTTAAGTAAGTTAGCCACAGTGGAGGCTGCCATAGCATTTTTTACATTGTGCTGTCCTTTTAATGCGAGTTGTTGAGTTGTCATGGTAAACTGGTTGTTATCTATGTTTAGTACTATTGTATTATTTTTTAAATATGCGCCTTGTGGCAGTTCTTTTGAAATTGAAAAGGGTAGTAATTGTGATCGCACTGGATGTTTTTGCAGCCAGTTATTAATTACTGGATCATCTGCATCATAAATGAGATAGTCCTTTTCTGATTGGTTCATTGTAATTCTAAATTTTGAAGCGATATACTTGTCAAAATCATAAGCATACCTATCCAAATGGTCTGGAGTAATATTGGTTATTACAGCTATGTGTGGCGAAAAATCTACGATGCCATCCAGCTGAAAACTGCTAATCTCTAGAGTATAAACAGGTTTAGGATCTTGGGCAATCATCTTTGCAAAACTGTCGCCTATATTCCCTGCGATACCAGCAGTCACGCCTGCTTTTTCAAGGATAAAACCCGTAAGCATAGTGGTAGTGGTTTTACCATTACTGCCGGTAATTCCAATCAAGGTGGCGTCTGTAAATCGTGATGCAAACTCAATCTCAGAGAGTACAGCTATTTCCTTTCTTACAAGTTCCTTTACAATAGGAGCCGTATCTGGTATACCCGGACTCTTCATTACAAGACTGGCATTAAGAATTTGTTCTGGTGTATGCTTGCCTTCTTCCCAATCAATTTCAAAATGTTTCAGAACGTCTTTATAGCTTTCTTTTATTTTTCCGAAGTCAGAAACAAAAACTTCGTATCCTTTTTGTTGTGCAAGGATTGCCGTACCTACACCACTTTCTCCTCCTCCTAATATGACAATGCGTTGCGCCATTTGTGTTTTGCTTTATCGCTTTCGCGAAAGCGGTTATCTTATTTTTAAGGTTACTACTGCTAGAATTGCTAGCAAAATGCCTACAATCCAAAAGCGTGTTACTATTTTACTCTCGTGTATTCCTTTCTTCTGATAATGATGGTGCAGCGGACTCATTAGAAATATGCGTTTTCCTTCTCCGTACTTTTTCTTGGTATACTTAAAATATCCTACTTGCATCATTACTGATAGGTTTTCCATTACGAAGATTCCGCCCAAGATGGGAATGAGCCATTCCTTTCTTGTAGCTATGGCAATTACTGCGATTATTCCGCCAATGGTTAGACTACCTGTATCACCCATAAAAACCTGAGCAGGATATGCGTTATACCATAAAAACCCAATGAGTGCTCCCACAAATGCCGTGATAAATATGACCATCTCACCACTACGTGGTATATACATTACATTGAGATAATCACTTAAAATGATATTACCAGAAACAAAGGCAAAAATTCCAAGTGTAAGCACCGCGATGGCAGAAGTTCCTGCAGCCAGACCATCTATACCATCTGTAAGATTTGCTGCGTTAGAAACGGCAGTGACAATCAATATAACTATTGGAATAAAGATGAGCCAAGCATATTTTGCATATTCAGGATTAATCCAAGTAAGGAGTTTGGCATAATCTAGTTCGTTGTTTTTAGCAAAAGGAATAGTGGTTTTTAGACTCTTTTGCTCTTTGGTAAACTCGTCTACTTCCTCACCAGGTACTACTTGCACAACAGTATCTGTGGTGGTAACTAACTCTTCTTTTATAGTAATATCTTGATGAAAAAACATAGTCGCACCCACAATGATGCCCAAGCCTACTTGGCCTATCACCTTATACTTGCCCGCCAGACCATCTTTATTCTTCTCCATCTTTTTCTTGTAGTCATCTAAAAACCCAATAAGTCCCATCCAAACGGTTGTAATAATGAGTAAAATGACATAGATATTATCAATTTTGGCAAACAGGAGTACAGGGATTAGCGTGGCTAGAATAATGATAATACCTCCCATAGTTGGGGTTCCTGCTTTTTGAGCTTGACCATCTAATCCTAGATCTCGTATTGTCTCTCCCATTTGTTTTTTCTGAAGAAATCGTATGATACGTTTCCCATAAATGGTAGAGATGGCTAGAGATAAAAGTATAGCCATCGCCGCCCGAAAGGTGATGAATTGAAACAATCCCGCTCCAGGCAGGTTGTATGCTTCTTGTAAATATTTGAACAAATAATACAGCATTATCTAGCTAGGGTTTTAAGGGTTTGCTCTACAATCTCATAGTCATCAAAAGGATATCTTTCTCCTTTTATCTCTTGATAGGTTTCATGTCCTTTTCCAGCAATCAAAATGATATCACCGGGGCTGGCTAATTGACAAGCTGTTTTAATAGCTTGTTTTCTATCTGTAATGGATAATGTTTTTTTATAGTTTTGAGGCTCGACGCCCTGTTCTATATCGTTAATTATAGTCTCTGGATTTTCTGATCTAGGGTTATCGCTGGTAAAAACCACTTTAGTACTTAATGCCGAAGCGATATGACCCATTTTAGGTCGTTTTGTAGTATCTCTATCTCCACCTGCACCTACTACGGTAATGAGCTCTTCGTTTTTAGTACGAATATCATTAATGGTTTCTAGCACATTTTTTAAAGCATCCGGTGTATGCGCATAATCCACAATGGCAGTAATATTATCTGGAGAAATTAAATATTGAAAACGTCCACTTACACTTTCTAACTCACTTACAAACTGCAAGGCTTCTAGTTGTTCTAATCCTAACAGCTCTGCCGTAGCATAAATCGCAAGTACATTATAAGCATTAAAACTCCCAATGAGTTTAACCCAGACTTCCTGATCCTTTACTTTAAGCAGTAAACCAGAAAGTCTATTTTCTAGAATCTGTGCTCTATAATCGGCATGGGATTTTAGCGCGTAGCTTACTTTTCTTGCTGCAGTGTTTTGCAACATTAACGCACCGTTTTTATCATCTACATTGGTTAAAGCAAAGGCTCCTTTAGGCAGACCATCAAAAAAGCGTTTCTTAACATCACGATACTCAGCAAAAGTGTCGTGATAATCGAGGTGATCGTGAGAGAGATTAGTAAAAATGCCTCCATCAAAAACGAGACCTTCTACCCGATTTTGATGAATCCCGTGTGAACTTACTTCCATAAAGCAGAACTCTACGCCTTCTTCATTCATCTCTGTTAGATATCTATTAATGGTGAGCGAATCTGGCGTTGTATGTGTGGCTTTATATTCTTTATCTGCTACTCTTATTTTTACCGTAGAGAGCAATCCTACTTTGTAACCTGCCTTGCTAAAAAGTTGATACAAGAGTGAAGCAATAGTCGTTTTCCCATTAGTACCTGTAACACCTACCAGACGTAAATTTTGAGAGGGATTACCATAATAATTAGACGCCATAATCGCTAAGGCATAAGATGTATCCTTCACTTTAATGTAGGTAATGCCATTTATAATCTGCTCAGGCATGGTCTCGCAAACAATAGCTATAGCTCCTTGATTTACAGCTTTAGAAATGTAATCGTGCCCATCACTAAGCATACCTTTTACCGCTACAAAAACATCATTAAGTGCAACTTCTCTGGAGTCAAAATGAAGATTAGTCACCGCTACATTGGTAGTACCCAAAACGCTTTCTAAGGGTACTTTATATAATATGTCCTTGAGTACGATCACGATAATTCTAAGACTATAGTTTGATTTTTAATTAACTTCTCTCCAGATTGAATGGATTGTGTGGTTACTTTCCCGCTTCCGCGAAAGCGAACTTTCAATCCCATATTCTCTAACAAGGCAACTGCATCCATCCCGCTCATTCCCTTTACATCTGGAATTGTGGCATAGGTTTCATTTACGCTATTGTAATACGATTGATAATCTGTTTCTACCACCTCGTCATTTTTTTTAGGCAAGGCAACGGCATCAATAACTGGAGTATCTGAATATATTTTTTGAGCAATTTGTTTAAAAACAGGCGCCGCGACAGTACTCCCATAATACCCAAGCTCTTTCTCTGGTTTATGAACAACTACGATACAGGAATATCTTGGGTTATCTGCGGGAAAATATCCTGCAAAAGAAGATATATACCGATTGGCTTCAATCCAATACTCTGTCTGACAGGTTCCCGTTTTACCTGCCATAGAAAAATTTGGGCTGTAAATGTTTTTTGCGGTACCACGCTCTACTGTTTTTTCCATCATCTCACGGACGGCATCTATAGTAGGTTGAGAAGCGATTCTCGGATTAATAATCTCTTTATCAAAGGTTTCTATGGTGACATCCCATTCTTTTATTTCCTTTATAAATTGTGGTTTTACCATCTCACCATCATTGGCTATGGCATTATAAAAGGTGAGCGTTTGCAAAGGTGTAAGTTGTACCCCATATCCAAATGCCATCCAAGGCAAAGTGGTTCCATACCAATTATCGTCTCCTGGGTAGGGGAATTTAGGATGTCCTTCTCCTTTAATGGCTAGACCAAGCTGATCATTTAAACCC
>CAZXMY010000195.1:0-5061 GCA_964641325.1 uncultured Flavobacteriaceae bacterium
GATATAAGACAAAGCATCGGCTACTTCTTGCATAGGTTTCGAAAACAAGAAATACATTTTTAGTAGGTTTTCAGGTAGCACATTGGCAGATGGATATACCGCTATTACTTCTGGAGCGATTGCATCATTCCTACTACGAATCGTCATTTTTGCTATTTCCTTACCTTCATTATAGAGTAAATAGGTATTTCCTTCAGTAAAGGGCACCACAGGTTCAAAGGTATATCTATGGCCACGCTTACTAAAATCGCCAAGCATTGGAGTATCTAGATTACCTTGTACGTATACCTTAGCATCCTTAGTACCTAAGGTTGATAAAAATGACAGGGCGACTGCCTTATCGCCATCATATATAAGTTCTAACGGTACCCCTTCTTCTTTTGCACAACTCCCTAAGACTAAAACACAAAAAACGACCAAGGCGAACTTGATCGTTTTTAAAAAATGATGAAATATCATTATACTCTATTTGTAGGGCGGCTTACTAAAACAAGTTGACCCCCAGAGGTACGCTGTAAATACACGATCTTATTGGCATCTAGATTATCTAATTGTAAAACGTTTACCATAGGTAAAGAAACATAAGGCACTCCATCTGTACCATAACCTCTTATAGGCTCTGTCAATTCCGCTTGGTAATTGCTAATCGCATCGTAATCAATACGCATAACTGGGCGATTTGTATTAGACATTAAGAAATATGGCTTCCCATTTCTTTCTATTGTAATCATATCTAAGGGGGCGTTACCAGCTCCTAATTCTGCAACAGTTCTCCCTTTAATATGCGTTCCTCCTTTTAATTCCTCTAATGGGAATAATACTAAAGGTGTACAGGTATAACTAGCCATTAAATAATCCTTGCTGTTTACATTAACTATACTAAATGTCTTAATGGGTGCATAGGTCTCAAATCTACCGTGGGCTGCGTGGTAAATTTCTAAAGAAGCGTGATCTTGCGTGTCATTAAAAGGAAAAGCAATACTTCTAAAAGTAGAACTAAATTCTTCATTTGATAATCCAGTGACCATAAGGTTGCCTTTATGGTATTTTAAATCGGATATGGCCAAAGCACGCTGCGAACGTCCTCTCCTATCTTTTTTATCTTCAGAAATTGCATTAGACAACTCAATTTTAGAATGACTTACGTCTTTTAAAGACACATTTTCCAAGTTTTCTCCATTAAGTTTTAATACTACTGGAGTTCCATCCATTATATGCACAGCAAAATAAACACTTTTAGATATAGGATTTACCGCCATGTCTGTCACTCTCAGTTTATCTGTAGTAATGCCTAAAGAAGCTGCTATTTTCTCATCTATACCTCCTATTCTAATAGCTTCTGCGCTTTCTCTAGCCGTAACATCTTTAGTATCTATTGCAACAATCGTCGCATTCTTAGAATCTCCTACAAATAAGACACCATCGGGACCAAACGCCAGTGCATTAATAGAAGCGATATCAGGATTTCCTGTGACAAAATTTACTGCAGAAGGGTTCGGATTGATTGCTTCTTTTGTATTCGCCGCAATAAAGGTGATACATAGCACGGCGCAAATGAGGAGACTTACACTTAACTTTTTCATATAAAATATATTAAAGGTTGGATTATAATCATCAAACGTAGCATAAAAATAAACTATATTAGTATTGATTAGAAAATGTTACTTCAATTAACTCATTTTTAACAACTTTAATGGTAGTCATTAATAGGATTTATCGTCTGATTGGAGCTATTCCATATTTCAATAACTGTGATTTGGCATTTAGGTTGCCGTAAATACGTTTCTTGTGCTTTTTACAATTTATGGCTGATGTATTGTGTTTAATATAACTATAGTAGAAAAAGGAATTATACTCCATTAGAATGGTTAATGGTTATAAGATATGCTATTAAGGATAGCAAACTCCAGGCTATATTTAGGATAAATATCTAAATATAAGTGATTTAAAAAACATTACCCCTAATACGAAACTCCTAAGGCTTTACGTATAGTTTCGTGCGTTTTAGCATTATAATTCCAGTAATCTATATGTTTAGTCTGGTCTAAAGTAGCCCTTGTCGTCAATCGTTTCGTTGGCGCTCTTTTATCGGCATAGGTCTCTTCCCATTGGATAATATCATAAGGAAATGAGGTGTTGAAGGTGATGGCCAAAGTTCGATCTCTTTGCGGGTAGGTAATGCGATATACACCTTGATTTTCAGTCAGGATAAGTTGTGCTGTAGCTTCTTCGATCGTATGCTTATGCTGTTCGAGTCGTGTATAATACAACCCTGGAATAATACGTATTTCCCCTTGAGGTAGGCGCTTATAATCCATACGAATGCGCGACCAGATTTCATCTTCGGTAAAAATATCGGGTAATGTATATTGCGTATCGCCTTCTTCTTCAAAATACGAATACGAAACCACATCATAAGTTTCTTCCCTTTGGTTCATCTGAGAAAATATATGCCCGCACCATTCTTGTCCGGAAGCTGTTGCTTTAAGCATCCCTTGTGGTTCTTCCAGTGGTGTAAATGTAGATAGCATCATAGAATAGGGATAGATGCCCGTGCCAAATTTCTTAAGCAAATTCATTTTGAGCACCTGTACTTGATCCTTATGAGGACGATCTGGTTTGACCCCTTTTTCTTTTAAGAAGGGTTGTGCCACGAAGATCACGGTGGCTCTTCCTTCATGCAATTCACCATACCTCGATTGGGTTAAGTGATAGGTTTTAATTTCGGCCTTACCTCCATACCAATAGGCATTAAAAAGACTGTCTTGTGTCGTTATGGGTGCTGTAGTATTTGATACGGCTCCATTTTTTATAGGGATTTTTTTAAAAGACCAAATAAAAAAAAGGGGCAACATTAAAATGCCTACTAACACTAATGACTTACGAGTTATCTTCATAGATATAGTTTAAGAACTAATAAGCCAAAATAGCCGTAATAACACGGCGTATTCCTTCTTCTACACGTATTCTAGGAGACGCAAGATTTAAGCGTATATAGCCATTTGCATTGGCAACAAACATATTCCCTCCTTCTAGTAATACACCCGCTTTACGGGCAAAGAAAAGGGTAAGGTTTTCCTCTTCAGGCAGGTAATAGCTTACATCTACCCAAGCCAGATAGGTTGCCTCAGGGATGACAAATCGTGTATGCGGGAGATGGGCGTCTAATTGTTGTTTTAAATACTTGAAATTTTCGTCCAAATAGTCCTTCAATGCATATAACCATTGATGCCCCTGCGTATAAGCAGCCTGAGCGGCAACTATACTCAACGGATTTTCTACAGGTAAATAACGCTCGTTATAGGCGTTTCTTAAAGAATCATTAGGTATGATCATATTTGCAAATAAATTGCCTGCCAGATTAAAGGTTTTACTGGGAGCCATACACGTAATAATCTGATCGGAATCGGGAAAAAGACTAGCCAGAGGCGTAAAAGAAACCTCATTGCGCAGTAGATCACAATGAATCTCGTCTGTAATAATCGTCAATCCATGAGCTAAGCAGATGGTTCCAAATTCTTTTAATTCTTCTTTAGACCATACTCGACCTGTAGGATTATGCGGGTTGCAAAATACGGCTAAGACACATTTATCATCGGAGGCTTTGTTTGTGATATCCTCCATATTCATCACATAGTTGCCGTTCTTTGGAATCAAATCTGAACAAACAAGCTCTATCCCATTATAATCTGCACCATGTTTAAAAAAGGCATACGACGGCGTCACGATAAGTACTTTTTCATCGGGTTTGCAAAGAAGGCCTATCAATTCGTACAATGCAGGAATAACACCTTTTGCGTGTACTAAATGTTTTCTGTCAAATTTCCAATCATAGCGATCTATGCACCATTGTTGAAAGACTTCAGGGTACGTCTGATCGGCCACCATAGAATATCCTAGTAGCGGATGTTCTAATCGCTTTGTCATCGCCCCAATAATCTCTGGAGCAATAGCAAATTCCATATCTGCCACCCACATAGGGATAAAATTTGCTTCAGGATAAGTGCCACTTAAATCTTCTTTTGGATCAAAAAGATAACCTCGATAGCCTGTAAGTGACATGGCGTTGGTCCCTGCTCGATCAATAATCTTGTCAAATGAGTTTGTGGTTGTTGGCATTTGGCTTCCTAGTTAGATTCAAAGTAGAGCACTGTATTCCAGATATCTACTATGTTTTATTATTTGTAATTACGCTTTCGCGAACCTTCCTCGCCGGCAGGCAGGAGCATAATTAATAACAAAAATCTTAAAATTCTAAAATAGATTTGATTAAATCATTGTTGAGAATCTCATCTACAATTTTTGAGGCTTGTATTGGGGTTTGAGCCGGATGTGTTTGAAATACTTTTTTATGTAATTCATCTACAGTATTTGTAAACGCTACCGCTTTGCCTTTAGATAATTTACTTATTTGCTCGGTATATCTTGTATTAAATTGCAAATTAGTAGGATCTACTTTACCTGTTTTTATATATCCTTTGGTCTTTTTAGAACATCTACAAGAATTAGATGTGTTTACTAAGCCACACCTTTTATTCATCCAGTTATACAACTCCTTGCGCGTTCGCATTAACTTGATTCTGAAATTACCAGGGCTAATACCTAAAATCTCTCCACCAAGATTATGATCGATATCAAACATCTCACCCAGGATATATATCATGCGTTGTTCTTTGGTTAAACAAAGCAACATTCCTGAGGTGCAATTGATTCTAATTTCTTCTATAGTATCTCTGTATTCCTTTTCTTCTTGATCATTAAGATCAAAACTGGGAATAGAATCGATAGCATTGAAGTAGCTTTCAAAATTGACTACCTTTAGTTTAGAATTTTTCTTTTTGTTGTTAAGGAAATGATTGACCGTAATGCGGTATAACCAGGTTCTAAATTTGCTTTTACCTTCAAACTTAGCCAAAGCAGTAATGACCTTTATAAAAACCTCTTGGGTTATATCTTCAGCATCTGCCGTATTGCCCACCATTTTGAGGGCTAGGTTATATACAAAAAGCTGATGCCTAATAATAAGAGTTTGTAAGGCCTTCTTATCTCCATCTATAGATA
>CAZXMY010000196.1:0-5041 GCA_964641325.1 uncultured Flavobacteriaceae bacterium
CACGTAGAGCACCTAGATAGAGTATAAAAAAAACGAATTATAATAGAATTATTAAACTAAACTAAACTAAACTAAATTTTTAATTATGGGTAAGTCAAAAAAAGGAAAGAAAATAATGAACATGGTCTATGGACTAGGAGGAGCAATCGTTATTTTAGGAGCACTATTTAAAATTATGCACTGGCCTTTTGGTAACGAGATGCTTATTTTAGGTCTTTTAACAGAAGCAGTAATATTTATAATATCTGCATTTGAAGCTCCTGAAGAAGATTTAGATTGGTCATTAGTATATCCTGAATTATCTAGTGGACAAGCTAACACAACTAAAAAAGGTAAAAATGCTATTGAAAAGCCTAAAGATGCTGAAGGAATTTTATCTAAAAAATTAGATGAAATGCTTAAAGGAGCTAAGATTGATTCAGAATTAATGAATAGTCTTGGTGATAGTATTCGTAGCTTCGAAGGAGCTGCTAAAGGGATGGCACCTACTGCAGAAGCAATGAATTCAACTAAAAAGTATAGTGAAGAGATGTCTCTTGCAGCTGCTCAAATGGAATCTTTGAATAACTTATACAAAGTGCAAGTTGAGTCTACTGGACGTCAAGCTGAAATTAATGAGCAAGTAACTGCAAATGCAGGAAAGCTTAAAGAACAAATGGAAAGTCTTGCGACAAACTTATCTTCCTTAAATGGAGTGTATGGAGGTATGTTATCTGCAATGTCTAAATAATTAAAGTTAGTTACTGTAACTAATTAACTAACCTTAAAAATATAAAGACATGGCAGGAGGAAAATTATCTGCAAGGCAGAAAATGATAAACCTGATGTATTTGGTGTTTATAGCGATGCTAGCACTAAATATGTCTAAGGAGGTACTATCGGCTTTTGGGTCGATAAATACTAAATTGGATAGAGCAAACACAAGCTTTGACTCTAAAAATACTTTGGCTCTCAATAATCTGAAAGCAAAAGCTGGAGAGAATGAAGAATTTGCTACGGCGGCAGCTACTGCGCAAAAAGCTTCAGATTTATCAAAAACACTTTTCGATTTCCTAGATGGTCAGAAGGAGGATGTATTTGTTGGGAATAAAGTTAAAGACAGATTGGATTTTGAGTCTATGGACAAGACTCAGTATTTAGACGAAACCTATTATAAAAGTGGAAAAATATCTGCAAGAGGTCAAGAGTTCTTAGATAAAATAGACGCTTACAGAAATGGTATGGTAGCACTAGTAGGAGAAACTAATCCTGAACTTGCTAACCAAATTAAAATGGATTTTTCGACAGAAGATATTCCAGACTCTGAAGGTGTGAAGAAAGACTATATAAACTATCATTTTGTTGGTTTTCCTATGGTTTCTTCTATTACTAAAATGACTCAGATGCAAAACGATATTAAAGTTATCGAGAATGAGTTGTT
Organism: uncultured Flavobacteriaceae bacterium; assembly: GCA_964641325.1. Taxonomy (GTDB): domain Bacteria; phylum Bacteroidota; class Bacteroidia; order Flavobacteriales; family Flavobacteriaceae; genus Dokdonia. The sequence continues at coordinate 1,421 of CAZXMY010000196.1, forward strand.
AGCAAAGCTATTGTCTGGAAACTTAAAGGCGTTATCTAACATTAATGACCAGAACTACTCTACGGTAATGACTCAGAAGAAAGGTGCTTTTTATACAGGCGAAACTTTTGATGGTACAATATCTTTAGGTCGTGTAGATGAATCTACGAAGCCAGAAAGAGTTGAGCTTCTAGTAGATGGAAGACCAATAGGAAATCGCTTTGAGTTTGAAGGAGGTCGAGTAAAATTGAAAGTAGGTTCTGGAGGAGTTGGAGATCACAAGATAACAGGTAACTTAATCTTCTTGCAAGACGGTAAAGAAGTAGAGGTGCCGGTGGATCAAAAATGGACAACAATTGCGAAGCCTAATTCTGCGACCATTGCTGCAGATAAAATGAATGTAGTTTATCGAGGTGTTGTGAATCCAATGACTATTGATTTTGCTGGTTTAGATCCAAGTAAAGTAACAGCTAGAGCAACTTCAGGTACCTTGTCTAAAAAATCTGGAAATGCATATACTATGAGCCCTGGTACAGGTAAGGAAGTAACTATTAACGTAAATGCAACACTTCCTGATGGTGGTGGTCCTGTAAGTGATAAAGCTACTTTCCGTATCAAAAATATACCAAGACCAACAGGAACAATGCGTAATGATGATTCTGGAAACATGAAGATGACGCGTGAGGCTATTGGTAGTGCACCAGTAGGAGCTAAACTCGTTGACTTTGACTTTGATCTGGATCTTAAAGTGACCAGCTTTAAATTTAAAGCGCCAGGTGCAGCTACTGTTCAGGTTAATGGTACGAGACTTAATGCCCAAGCTAAAAGTGCTTTGAAAAAAGCTAAGCGTGGTTCTACGGTACAAATATTTGATATAAAAGCACAGATACAAGGTAATTCTAGTTATAAACTACCTAAGGTATCCAATGTAATTATAGAAGTTACGAACTAATACGATAGACTATGAATCTTAAACAAGGAATCTTAATTGCGATAAGTCTGCTACTTTCTGTTCCAGCATTTGCTCAGGGAAATATCCTGAATGCTAAAACGCCGGATGAAATGTTTGAAAAGACAGACGAGCAAATCGCTAATGATAACGATAACCCATTGCCTTATGGTTATGTGGGAGATCGTGACGTATTATGGTCTAAAAGTACTTGGGAAGTAGTAGATCTAGATGAAAGAGTGAATTTTCCCTTGTACTATCCTGTAGATACCTTAAGTATGGGATCTGACAGAAGATCGCTGTATGATGTAGTCTTAAAAGCAGTTAAGAACGGAGAAATAGATGCTATTTATTCAGATTCATATTTTACAGAGAAAATCTCTTTAGACGATATCGCTGCGGCATTGGTTAAAACAGATACTACAGATGATGGGTTTAGAGAGCTAAACGAAGGTTTGCCTATTTCAGATTATAATATTGAAACAAGACGAATAAGTGCATATGATATCAACGCCTATCATATACGAGGCTATTGGTATGTAGATAAGCGTCAAGGTGAGCTTAAGTATCGTTTATTAGGTTTTGCCCCAGTTTCTGGAGATGTAAACTTCTTAGATGATGCACAGCAAGAAGATATCGAGCTTTTCTGGGTATGGTTTCCAGGAGCAAGAGATGTCCTACATAAAGCCAAGTCTTTTAATAGGAAAAATACTTCTATGCCTATATCATTTGATCATTTGTTAAATAGTAGGCGTTTTAGTGCTACGATTTACAGAGAAGATAATGTGCAAGGCGATCGTCAGGTTAAAGAGTATATTTCTAATAATGCGATGATGCAACTCTTAGAGTCCAATCGTATTAAAGAACGTATTCGTAATCTTGAACAAGATCTATGGAACTACTAATAGTAGTATAAGAATACTATCTAAAAACCACCTAAACAATTTAGGTGGTTTTTTTATGGACTGAATTATAAGAAAGCCCGAAATACGTATCTTTCTATTTCAATATTTATCATATGAAATATAGAATAATTTTTATTGCGCTTATTGGTATTCAGAGTATTTGTGCACAAAGCTTTACGGGCGAGCAGCTTTTAGAAAAGGCCATTCAATATCACGACCCATTAGGTAATTGGGACACTTTTCAAGGAGATTTTAAAGTGGTTTTAGAAATGCCAGATAAGCCTAATAGAGAGAGTACAATCACTATAGACTTGCCACAAGAATATTTTAAGGTATCAACGACGCAAGATGGTAAAGTGAGCTTTCGCGAAATTAAAAACAAGCATTGCCGCTTCTCCACCGAAACAAAAGAGGTGAAAGAAGCCGTCTTAGGTTCAAACGAATGCGATCGAACTACTATGTTTAAAAACTATTATACCTACCTGTATGGGCTTCCTATGAAGCTCGCAGACCAAGGGACGAGGATTAATGAGCTTGTAGTCCGAAAAACATTTAAGAATAAAGAATATCTCGTTCTTCGTGTAACCTATGATGAAGCAATAGGCTCAGATATCTGGCAGTTTTATTTTAATCCAGAAACCTACGCTATGGAGGTGTATCAATTCTTCAAAGGGGAAGACGAGACAACAGGCGAGTACATTCTCTTGACGGGTGAGTTAGAGGTTAATGGGATTAAGATGCCTAAAGATCGTGCGTGGTTTTACAATAAGAATGATGGATACTTAGGTACGGATAAGTTAGTGGAGAAGGAGTAGGTGAAAGCCTGTTTGCATTTTTGGCGACAGTCCAATATATAGTTTAGGGTTCTCAACCTATTGCAATTGCAAGCTTTGGTAATTGCTAGTGCTTAGATATTGATTTTGAAGAGACTGAGAGAATTCCAAGATTGCCTTATGATGGACGTGACTTGGTGATAATGCATCTTTATAGGTCTCGTCTGTTATGACAAGGGCAATGTACCAGGTTCCGTCTCTAACAATGGGTGGCTCATCCAGACTAATAGGAATATTCTGACTATTGAGTATCTCATTAGTTATGCCTGGGATGAGATTCACCACTCTAGATTTTTTTTCTGTCTCATAGAAGCTTACGTAATAATTTTTATCATCCACAACAATAGGGACATTTGCTTCTGAGTCACCATCTTGGTTAGGAGGAAATCTATAGCTTAAAAAAGAATAAAACTCGTTTGCATCTTTGGGGTCTGTAAAGATGTATGCGTATTGATGAGGTAATTGTTTTTTGAATTTTTTCCCTTCAAAAAGCTGTCCTTTCTCGAGATTAGGAGGTATGCTAACGGGAAAACATGATTGTAAAAGAAATGTGCAAAAAATAAATAATAGAAGATGCTTCATAGTAAGGTTGTAGAATGAAGACAGTAAATATCAATAATAATGCCCAAGTCTTGTTTACACAAAAAAAAGCCCTTTTCCGAAGAGAAAAGGGCTTTTTTTAATGCGAAAATAAATTGTTCTATGCCTCAAAAGGTACTACAGAAACATAAGATTTATTGTCTTTCTTTTTAGTGAATTTTACAACACCATCCACTTTTGCGTGAAGTGTGTGATCTTTTCCACCATACACGTTTTCACCTGGGTGATGCGTGTTTCCTCTTTGACGTACGATGATGTTCCCTGCAATAGCAGCTTGTCCTCCAAAAATCTTAACACCTAAGCGTTTTGATTGTGATTCACGACCGTTTTTAGAACTACCAACTCCTTTTTTATG
>CAZXMY010000197.1:0-5038 GCA_964641325.1 uncultured Flavobacteriaceae bacterium
CTTTATGAATAGTATAATTTATCGATGTAGAACACAAAACAATGTTTTATAACGGAATAAAAACCAAATAACGACCCTAAAAACCAACTTAGTGAAACGATAAGGAAGAGTAAAATTTTGAAAAAAAGGCGCTAATATACAAAAAATATAATTTAGTCCCTACTTATGAGTATTTAATCATATTTGAAACAACAAATCATTAACATTAAATACTCAAATTATGAAAGTCAAAGCTTTACTTTTAGGGCTGCTTATTGCAGCAGCAACAACATTATCGTACACTGCAATTTCAGAAACAAATGCAAAAATGGCAGTCGACAAAACCAAAGTTAAGGCCCCAGCCCACGGTTAAAAAACGTGCGCTGACAAGCGGAACTTTAATTGCGGTAATAATTTTAATTACACCGTATTTATTTTATTTATATCAAGGATTTCCAACTGAGTCTAGTTGGGAATCCTTTTTTGGTATTTATGAAAGTCGATATTATGAAAGCGTCCAAGTGGTTGCTTGGGTACTTTTCGGAAAATTTATCCCTTTACTATTGTTATTAATATGGTTTTTCACCTGTAAACACTGGTGGTATCACGTCTTACTAGTCCCTATTAGTATGTATGTTTTCCAAGTTTACACAACAATTAGTGAAGATGTTAGATTTGCAGATACTAATGAATTCTTCGTCTTAGCTCCCATAGTATTTATTATGGCTATATTTTCTTACACCATACGTATGAAAGTTTTTGACAAAGTTCACGGTATTGATTTTGGTGAGTTAGCCCGTGGGAATTGGAAAGGAGAAATTAGTAGAGAAACCGCAGAACAAAAGGAAGCAAAGGAAGCAGAAGACGATATAAATAATGACGAAGATAGTGATGACGAACCGCTATTTATGGGCTATTAAACAGCAATACATCCTGTTTCTTTTGTGATACTGTATTAATCCGTATTTTTGGGTAGCAACTCTCTTATATGGATATCACTAGCAGTCCGTTTACTAAAGAACAACTCCTTCCTCAAGAAGAAAAACTAGAAATCGCAAAAAAAAGCGGTCAACTTTTTATAGGCATTCCTAAAGAGACTCATTTTCAAGAAAAACGCGTATGCCTTACTCCAGATGCTGTTGCTGCCCTTACCTCAAATGGCCATCGGGTTCTCATAGAATCTAAAGCAGGACAGGGCGCTAACTATTCCGACAAAGATTATAGTGAAGCTGGAGCAGAGATAACTAATGATCCCGCAAAAGTATTTGCCTGTCCTACCATTCTCAAAGTAGAGCCTGCTTCCCTAGAGGAAATAGACTTGATGAATCCTCAGACGGTACTCATCTCTGCCCTACAACTAAAAACACAAATTAAAAGTTATTTTGAAAAACTCGCGGCAAAACGCATTACGGCTATCGCCTTTGAGTTTATAAAAGATGAAGATGGGAGTTATCCTGCCGTTCGCACCCTTTCCGAAATAGCAGGAACGGCTGCGGTACAAGTCGCCGCAGAGATGATGAGTAGTCCAAAACATGGTACAGGCATGCTTTTGGGTAATATAAGTGGGGTTCCACCGGCAGAAGTAGTTATTCTGGGCGCAGGTACTGTGGGAGAATTTGCCGTGCGATCTGCAATAGGACTAGGTGCTAATGTCAAAGTATTTGATAACTCCATTACCAAACTACGAAGAATACAGACTAATATTGGTAGACCGCTGTATACCTCTACGATACAACCTAAAAACTTAATCAAAGCCTTAAAACGTTGTGATGTTGCTATTGGTGCCGTACGAGGTATAAATAGAGCTCCGGTAGTCGTTACAGAAGCCATGGTAGAAGGAATGAAACAAGGAGCCATAATTGTAGATGTGAGTATCGATATGGGGGGTTGTTTTGAAACGAGTGATGTCACCACTCACGACAAACCTACTTATAAAAAACACGGGGTTACCCACTATTGTGTGCCTAATATTCCAGCTCGTTTTGCCAGAACAGCTTCGGTTTCTTTAAGCAATATATTCACGCCTTATCTTATGGATATTGCAGAGCAAGGAGGTATAGAAAATACTTTGCGTTTTGATAAAGGTTTAAAGAATGGGTTGTATTTTTACCACGGTGTTTTAACCAGTAAATCGGTGGCAGATTGGTTTGATCTATCCTACCGTGATATCAACCTTCTTATTTTTTAATATATGCGAGTTATTCAACGTGTGGGATACTATCTAGTGGGTGTAGCGATTGGTATCGTACTATTAGCCTTTTTTGTAAAGGGAAAGAAGGGTGATAATTCCTTTGATTTTGCTTATTTGCCAGAAGCTAGAGTATTAAAAAGTATTGGCAATATGCCTTTTACGCTTTCCGCGAAAGCGAAACAACATACAGTAAACCAGAATATAGACTCAGTATTTCTGGCTGCATTTTACAAAACTGCCGAGATAGATTTCTCCCAGAGTAACCCAAGAAAAGCAGACTGTGCCAAAGACTACAGCCTAAAGGGCAATGCCGCATCACAAGAAATACATATGTTTCTGACGCTTAACCCTTGTGATTCGTTGGTCCAAATACAGGAGATTACCGTTGTAGATTAAAGTTTTCTACGCTTTCTTTCTTTCTTAATCATTTCTAGTTCGCGATTGGTTTGTCCCGCAACACTAGTGTTCTCCTCTGCCCTACGTATCAGATAAGGCATCACATCCTTAACCGGTCCAAAAGGGATATACTTTGCCACATTATATCCTTCTGCTGCTAGATTATAACTAATATGATCACTCATACCATACAATTGACCAAACCACACTCGGTCGTCGGAAGGCGCGATATTTTTTTGTTTCATAATTTGTGTGGCAAGCAGGCTGCTCTCTTCATTATGTGTGCCTAAAAACAATGAGATATCCTCTAAATTATCAAAAATATAGCGCAATACGGTATTATAATTATCATCTGTCGCTGCCTTACTCTCACATATTGGAGTTGGATATCCCATTTCTTGCGCTCTTTCATTCTCTTTTTCCATATACGCACCGCGCACAAGTTTAATTCCTATTTTAAAATTACGTTCGCGTGCTTGACTGTGTAACTTTTTGAGATATGCCAACCTATCCCAGCGATAACACTGTAACGTATTATAAATCAATACTTTTTGCGTGTTATACTTCTCCATCATGCTAGTAACTAGCTCATCTGCAGCGTCTTGCATCCAACTTTCTTCTGCATCTATTAGCACTGCTACATCGGTCTCTGCCGCTTTTTGGCAAATGGTATCAAATCTATTTTCAATACGTTGCCATTTTGCTTGTTCTTCTTGATTAAGTTCTTTGTTTGCAGTGAGTTTTGCATAAATATCAAAATGTCCAAAACCTGTAGGCTTAAAAACCGAAATGGGCATCGCCTCTTTATGTTGGGCAAAATCGGTAAGCTCCATTACTTTTTTAAGGCAATTATCCAATTGGTCTTTATCACTTTTTCCTTCTACAGAGTAGTCCAATACAGAGCTCACACCCGCGGTAAATAATTTATCCATAACAGGCAGGCAGTCTTCTTCATTAACACCGCCACAAAAATGATCAAAAACCGTCGATCTAATAAGTCCTTCTACGGGCAAACTAGCATTAAGTGCAAACTTGGTGATAGCGGTACCAATGCGCACTAAGGGCTCTTTAGAAATCATTTTAAATAGAAAATAAGCACGTTCTAGTTCGCTATCTGTCTTTAAAGCAAATGCACGTTCTGAGTTTTCAAAAAGAGAAGCCATAAGTTTGTATTTTGTCTTGCAAATATAATTTAATCTGAAGCTGTTTATTGGCAAAAAGTAAGTAATTTGCGACTCTCAATTTGAGAAAATGAAAGCCATACAAGCTCTAGATTACCAAGTTGTTTTTAATCAAGAAGGAATGGATAGTTTACACCTCCTTCTGGAACAATCTTCATATTCTAAAATATTTATTCTTGTTGATACGAATACGCATGAGCATTGCCTTGCTCCATTTCTTGGCAAACTCTCTACAGAATTGCCTATCGAGGTCATTGAGATTGAAGCTGGAGAAGAAAACAAAACCATAGCCACTTGTGAAGGCGTATGGGATGCCTTAGCGCACTTAATGGCAGATAGAAATGCGGTGGTCATTAATCTAGGTGGCGGTGTCGTTACAGATCTAGGCGGTTTTGTAGCAAGCACCTTTAAACGTGGGATAGACTTTATTAATGTACCTACTACCCTACTCTCTATGGTAGACGCTTCTGTAGGTGGCAAAACAGGTGTGGATCTAGGTACGCTTAAAAATCTTATTGGGCTTATTAAAAATCCGCAGATGGTGCTTATTGATACTTCTTTTCTCAGCACGCTATCCTCACAAGAGATGCGTTCTGGACTGGCAGAAGTGTATAAACACGGTCTCATTGCAAGTGCCTCGTATTGGAAAAAATTAAGGTCGCTAGACCAACTCACAACACAAGATTTGGATACGATAATATACGATAGTGTTTTGATAAAAAATGAGATTGTGCTTAAGGATCCTACAGAACAAAATTTGAGAAAAGCCTTAAATTTTGGGCATACGCTAGGCCATGCTATTGAATCGTATTGCCTTAAAAATCCCGATCGCGAGCGTCTACTTCATGGAGAAGCAATTGCCATAGGTATGATTTTAGAGAGCTATATTTCTGAAAAGAAAAATTTATTGGATACAAGTGCTCTAAGTACAATAACGCAAGTACTTTCTGGCATGTATTATGCTACTACCTTTTCTGCTGAAGAAATAAACATCATCCTGGATAATCTAAAATACGATAAGAAAAATAGCAATGGTACAGCACTTTTTGTATTACTGGACAAAATAGGTAGTCCTGTACTTAATCAAAAGGTAGACAATGCACTTATTCTAGAGGCGTTTGCGTATTATCATTCGCTTTAGATATTCCAAAAAAATTAAGGCATTAGGCTATTAGCTTAAATAACGGTCTTTAATGATCTGTATATGACTGCGACTGTGCCCTGCTATAATAAAACCGGCAGCTCTAGCACTTAGATTACTTTTGCTGGCCGTTCCCATACCTTGCAGCAT
>CAZXMY010000198.1:0-5020 GCA_964641325.1 uncultured Flavobacteriaceae bacterium
CTTATGTTAAAATGATTTCATTCTCTACATAAGTCACTATAGGAAGAGAAGCATAATCTAATGCTCTGCGAGTAAAAAATCTAATTGCTCTTTTAAACCCTGTACTGCAGCTTGCGGCTGAGAAGGTGTATTACCAGAAAGTTGCACTCCATTTTCTACAAACCGTACATTGCCATCTTTGTCTAATAAAATAAGTTTAGGAAAAGCGTTGTTTTCTAGGTCTTTAGAGAGGTATTGCGCCGCATCAACAAGGTGTTCGAAGTTGAACGTTTTCCTGTCTAAAAAGGACGATACACGATCCTTACTATCAAAAGTTATGGCTACAAAATTTACTTGATCTTTATACATATCTTTTAAATAATTAAGATATGGCATCTCCGTAATACAGGGTCCACAGGAGGTAAACCATAAATTTACAAAAGTAACTTTGCCTGTATAATCACTGTTGCTTTTAACTTCATTGGCTAGCGTTTGCAATTCAAAATCGGGTAGGGGTTTATTAATAAATTTCTGAACACCTGTGTTTATATCTAAAGGAGATGAGTTAGACTGTGATAGTACAACTTCTACATTTTGAATAATAGAATCTTTTCTCACTGCTGTAGAGCGCACTTTATAACTGGCTATAGTATATTTAAAATTACCGGACTCCGTGTATATTTGCTCTATGTCTTTTAGCTTTTCGCGAAAGCTAACCTCATCATACAAATCTCCCTGGAAATTAAAATAAGTTTCTTGACTAATACACATGGAAGTATATACAAAGGCAATAATGAAAAGAATTTTATTAGTCATAGTTTTTCTTTAGTCAGTCGCAAAAATGATGCCTTTCTTTTGTAAATTCTTTAAACGGTGTTATCACAATGTCTTGCGATACGTGCGGCGACGTTTATGGAGTCTATGCTCGTAGTTTTTCCAAAGCTGTTGTATTGCTTTATTATCTTCCAACTCTGGGTTTGTTTCTACTTCTGTAATTCCACGCTTATTAAATAACTCCTGCATCATTTGGAAGATAATAGCAGTTACCCCTTTATTTTGATATTCTGGGTCAATTCCAATAAGGTAGAATGAAGCACGATGGTTTTTCTTTTTTGCCTTTAATAAATGTTGGAATCCAAGCGGGAACAATTTTCCATTCGCTTTTTGAAGGGCTCTAGAAAACGAAGGCATGGTAATTGCAAAAGCCACCAGCTTACCACCTTTATCTTTTATACATTTTATAAAATCAGGATGTATAAATTTAATATAGGTCTCTTTATAGTGGTCTATCTGATACTGTTGTATAGGTACGAAAGTTTCTAGCTTATTGTAGGTTTTGTTTAGAAGACCAAACATTTCATCTACATAGGGTTTTATTTCCTCTGAAGTTTTAAACTGTAGCGGACTTAAATCGTAACGTTGTGCAATGATATTGGCAAACTTGGCCACTTTAGGATTTTGATTTTCTGCGTCGTCTATCTTAATATGATATTCCACCCATTCTGACGCTTTTTCAAATCCAAGGCTTTCAAAATGCTCCTTATAATAAGGGAAATTGTACCACGTAATCATCGTATTGAGATATTCATAACCTTCAACCAGTATTCCAGCTTTCTCCATATTGGAAAATCCTACGGGACCTTCCATATACTCTAGATTATTTTCTTTCCCTATTTGTGCCACCTGAGTTAGAAGGATCTTTGTCACCTCAATATCATCTATAGTGTCAAACCAGCCAAACCTCATTTTGGGCTTGCCTTGTTCATTAATCTCAATATCATTTATTATCGCACAAATACGCCCTACTACTTGTTCATCCCTATATGCTAGAAAAAACCGAGCCGTCGCATTTTTAAAAACAGGATTTTTCTTAGCATCCATACTATCCAACTCATCCTGAATAATAGGAGGAACCCAGTTGGGCTCTTTTTTATACAAGGCAAATGGAAACTTAATAAATTTTTTAAGTTCCTTCCTGGTTTTCATTTCTTTTAGAATAATCATCTAAGTAATCTCTTTGTATTAATTTCCTCCACCATCATCTTCCCCTGATTCTACACCGTCTTTACGTTTTCTTTTATTCTTTTTCTTATTGATACGGTCGGACTGCTTTTTTGCAGATCCTTTTTCATCTTCTCTAATTTCTAACTGCTCATCTTTATCGTGTAAATCTAAGCGATAAGAAACTCCTACACCAATATTCCATCTAGACGGAGTTTCTTTAGCATTTACAAGACCACTTAGATCTACTTGCAAATTGTTAGATATAAGATAGGCAGCACCCGCTCTTCCCAATACATCAGAATATAAATCGCCATCAATTAGTTGCACTTCAGCAAAACCAGAAAATCGAGGGTTAAAAGAATGTGTCATAGTAGTAATCCAGATATAGGATGGAAAATCTGTAGTAAATCTATCTGCAATAAAGTTGTTTACCCATACCCAACGACCCCAGTTATTCTGCGTTATTAGTGCCACATTAGGACTTATTTCTTCTTCTATAACTAATCCAGACCCTACAGCGAGAAATTCCCTAAAAGGATTTACGGTGAAATCAAACACTCCGGCAGCATACACAGAAACAGCAGGAATTAAACTTTTCCATTTAAACTTATTATTCGCATGGTATGAGTACAAATTTTCTTCTTCCGTAGCGTATTTATAGGGATCGTATATTAAAAATTTAGCTCCTAGAAGTGTGCTTTCCAACCCATCTATTGTATCATCGGGTGCGTTTCCCGTTGTAAAACTCACTTCGTTTACCTGATATCTAATATTTGCACTTAATTCTAATCTTTCAAATAAAAGCCCATATCGCAAACCAAAATTGATTCCAAAAATATCGGAATCATACAATCGTAAACTATGGGTGTCATTCCCGAAATCGATACCGGCTTCTGCCTGAATAACTTGTCGTCCTACCGCAAATGCACCTTGCGAAGCGCCCGGTCTATTTGAGTTTATAGTCTCTGTATACTGAGAATACGCAACATACATTGGACAAATTAGGATAAGGGAAATAAGAAATCTTTTCAATTGAGGTGTTTAAACGGTGTAAGTTTCAAATATAGCAGAATTTATCATTTTTTTAGGTTTGAGAGTGGTTAGGTTTTAGATTCATATTGCTAATTTTACCTAAATTATTAACATCCCTATGAATTCTTTTGTAAAAACGCTTGCGATTATTCTATTGGTATATTTTGCCTTGCGATTTTTTATAAAACTAGCAATGCCCTATCTACTGAGATTTGTAACAAAAAAGGCTGAAAAGAAAATGCAGGAAATGTTCAAAGGTTTCGAAGGAGCGACTAGACAAGGAAAAGAAGAGCCTTCAGTTTCAAAAAAAGCTTCTAAAGTAGTAGGGGAATACATTGATTTTGAGGAAGTAGAGTAATGTGTGTTATGCGTTACGCTCCTGCCTATCGGTCAGACAAGTTCACCAAAAGCAATATCCTTTTCTTCACGCTTTATAGTTAAACTTTTATAGTCAGCTTTTTTGCGTTAATTTGTGAATCCATTAGCATCATTTTTATGACCATTTCTTTTAAAAAGTTTATTCCTCACATATTTGTTATTATTGGTTTTGTCGTTGTGGCTCTGCTGTATTTCAGTCCAGTTTTATCTGGAAAGAAGATGTACCAGAGTGATATCGTGCAGTATCTTGGGATGGCCAAAGAGCAAATAGACTTTAGAGCAGATACAGGCGAAGAGCCCTATTGGACGGATAGCGCTTATGGCGGAATGCCTACCTATCAATTAGGCGCAAAATATGCTCATAATTACATCAAAAAATTTGATTTATTAATCCGGTTTCTACCGAGACCCGCAGATTATTTATTCCTTTATTTCATAGGATTCTATATTTTTCTATTGACCTTAAAAGTGAATTGGAAATATGCTGCGATTGGCTCCTTAGCCTTTGGGTTCTCCACCTATTTAATTGTTATTTTGGGAGTAGGACACAATGCAAAAGCCCACGCTATTGCCTATATGCCTTTAGTATTGTCAGGTATTGTATTGGTGTTTAGGCGATACTATCTCTGGGGATTTTTAGTAACTGCTATTGCGTTAGCCTTAGAGATCGTAGCAAATCATTATCAAATGACCTACTATCTGATGTTGCTCGTACTTGTTTTAGGCATAACATATCTTATAGATGCCTATCGTAACAAAGAACTACCTCATTACTTTAAAAGTGTTGCAGTGTTATTTGGGGCTGTATTTATTGCCATTGGACTTAATGCTACCAATCTATTAGCTACAAAAGAGTATGCAAACTTTAGTACACGTAGTAGTTCAGAAATAACAGTGAATGCAGATGGAACACCAAAAGAAAAAACCACAGGTTTAGATAAAGAGTATATTAATTTATGGAGTTATGGGAAGGCAGAAACGCTAAATCTTTTTGTCGCTAGAATTTTTGGAGGTTCTAACGATGAGCCTTTTGACAATGATAGCGCTATAGCCCAATATTTAAGGGAGCAAGGCGTACCCTTAACACAGCGCGAAGAGTTTTACGATCAGTTAGGATTGTATTATTGGGGAGACCAACCCGGTGTTTCTGGACCAGCATACATAGGTGCTGTGGTTATATTCTTGTTTATACTGGCATTGTTTATAGTAAAAGGAAGGCTTAAATGGTGGTTAGTAGGTGGGGCTGTATTAAGTCTACTACTGAGTTACGGGAAAAACTTGTCTTGGTTTACAGATTTATGGATAGACTATGTCCCTTTATATAATAAGTTTAGAGCGGTAACGTCGATACAAGTCATTACAGAACTTTGCATACCTGCATTAGGCATACTAGGCTTATATGCTTTTATGACGTCTAGTCAATCTGAAGAGGAACGGCTAAAGACATTAAAAAAAGCTGCAGGAGTAGCTTTGGGAATTTTAGTTTTGCTCGTTTTAGGTATAGGTATGTGGGATTTTACGGCTGCAAATGACCAAAGGTATAGGGAGGCCCTAGGACTTGATTTTGTGAGTGCCTTAAAAGATGATCGCAAGAGTTTGTACCTCACAGATGTCATCAAGAATATAG
>CAZXMY010000199.1:0-5009 GCA_964641325.1 uncultured Flavobacteriaceae bacterium
GCCTGCGGTTGTATAGAAGAAATAGATTTAGGAATAGATAGGAAACTACAATTTGAAGAAGTCGAATCCTGTATTGAGACTGCTATTGGAGGAAATCAAATGATATCAAAATTGCAGGCAGTCTTTGAGCAAGTAAAAAAAGATAGTATTGCCGATTTGGGTAAGAAAACGGAAAAACGAGAATATAATGTTACTATCAACAATAGAGAGGGATATGATGATTTAGAGGAAGAATTATTGCGTAATTGTGCCGCAATGAAAAGAGTGATGACTACAAGTAATGTAGCTTCTGAGGTCTCCTTATCGGACAAAAAAAATGCAAAAAAACTCTATGATAAAGGGATGGAACTCTATAGAACAAAAGATTTTAAAGGGTCTAAGAAACAATTTGCCAAAGCAACCAAGAAAGACCCAAATTTTGCTTGGGCTTGGGATATGTTAGGAATATCTTCTCGTAATCTTGGCGAGTATGAAAAAGCGATAGTGGCATACGATAAGTCCATTGCACTAGATCCTAAAGGCCGCATGCCTTTAATGAATAAGCCTATTGCTTATTCATTAAATGAACAAAATGACGAAGCTATTAATGCTTACGAAGAATTTATTGCAATTTTCCCAGAAGATCCAGAAGGGTACTATGGCATAGGTCGTATTTATCATATTTTAGAGGATTATGGGAAGGCCTTGGATAATACTATGAAGGCCTACCTCCTGTATAAAGAGATCAAATCGCCTTATGCGCAGGATGCAGAAAGAAATCTAGCATTAATATATAACGATTTAAAAAGTTTAGAACGCCTGGAAATCTGGGAGATCTATGCAAAAAAACATAATATTCAAATAGGAGGTTAAAGCGGTAATAAAAAATCCTTGAAGAATAGCCATTTAGAATCACAAAAATATCTATTAATATAATATATGAAAATAATAGTCCCAATGGCAGGTCGCGGAAGCAGGCTTCGCCCTCATAGCCTAACAGTGCCTAAACCTCTAATTCCAGTAGCAGGAGAGCCTATAGTGCATCGCCTTGTAAAGGATATTGCAAAAGTTCTCAAACAACCTATTGAAGAAATCGCTTTTGTTTTAGGAGATCCAGCTTGGTTTGGAGATGAGGTAGTTGCCAGTTTAAAGACCCTAGCACAAGAATTAGGAGCCAGAGCATCTATCTATCGTCAAGACCAGCCGTTAGGAACCGGTCACGCTATAATGAGCGCAAAACCGTCGCTATCAGGTCCAGCTGTTATTGCCTATGCAGATACGCTTATACGTGCAGAATTTGACCTAGATCCCGAGGCAGACAGCGTGATATGGACAAAAAAAGTACCTAATCCAGAGGCTTTTGGAGTGGTAAACCTAAACGATCGAGGAGAGATAATAGAATTGGTAGAAAAACCAGATAATTTTGTTTCAGACCAAGCCGTTATAGGGATCTATTATTTTAAGGATGTAGCCGTACTTAAGGAGAAACTCCAAGAAGTACTTGAAGAAAATATCATGAATGGTGGTGAATATCAGATTAATGATGGGATTAAAAAAATGATGGCAGACGGTCGTATTTTTAAAACAGGCACTGTAGACGAGTGGATGGATTGTGGCAATAAACCCGTAACCGTAGAGACGAATGCGAGAATGCTTCAATTCTTACATGAGGATGGAGAAAAGCTCGTGGCAGAAACGGCAATATTAGAGAATGCAAGCATCATTCCACCTTGTTTTGTGGGAGAAAATGTGAACTTACGCAATGTAACACTTGGTCCTAACGTTTCTGTTGGAGCTGGCACGGTCATTGAAGACAGTACCATAAAAAACAGCCTTATCCAGCAAAACTCTCACATTAAAAATGCGCAACTAGAGGAAGCGATGATAGGGAATCACGCAAAATACAATGGAGCGTTCACAAAAATTAGTATCGGAGATTATACCGTGATAGAATAATAATGAAAGGAATAAAGTACATAGTGATGTTATTTTTGGTGTTGAGTATGCTTTCGCGAAAGCAAACCTACGCACAAGACAACACCCCTTTTGCAGATGAAAATGTAGATGATCTAGGCAATGTTTCTGATGAGTTTCAGGAAGCCTTTTTTGAAGCCTTAAAACAAAAAGGAATAGAAAATTATGACCGGGCAATAACTGCTTTAGATGAGTGCATCGCCATAAACGATAGCTACCCCATCTTGTATTTTGAGAAAGGGAAAAACTATCAAGCCCTTAAAAATAACGAGCAAGCCGAAACAAATTTTTTAAAAGCCTTAGAGCTAAAACCCAATCAAGAACCGGTTCTCGATTTGCTATATGAGGTGTATTATGAAAATCAGGATTTTGAAAAAGGAGAGGCAACCTTAAAGCAACTTATTCCTTTTGATTCTCAATATAAAGAGGATCTTGCCAGATTGTACAGTGCAACAAGGGAGTATGATAAAGCCCTAGTTTTATTAGATGAATTAGATGCAGAAAAAGGTAAGGATCGTTTTAGAGACAATTTGCGCGAGCGTATTTATAAACTTTCAGGAAAGAAAGATTTGCGTAAAGAAGCCCTTAATCAGGAATTGGAAGTAAATGCAAAAAACGAAGAAGATTATCTTAAACTGATTTATTTGTACAGTGAGCAGGGCAATACACAAAAAGCCTATGAAACCGCCTTAAAACTTCAGAAAGTCAATCCAGATTCTGATGCGGTACAGTTGGCCTTATATAAAATAGATTTGAGCAAAGGCAATACCGCTAACGCGATTGAGGCGATGTCTAAAGTGCTTAAAAGCAAAAAAATATCTGCAAAAGCAAAACATCGCGTGCTTAATGATTTTTTACTTTTTGTAAATGAAAACCCAACCTATGCACCACAGTTGGAAGAAGCTATCGCTACTTTTGATAGCGAGGTAGCAGACTCAAAAATATATGAGAATTTAGGCGCTTATTATAGTAAGAAAGGAGCTCAAGAAAAAGCACTGCCCTATCTGATTAAAGCACTTAATACCAACTCAGATGATCTTGCACTCATTCAGCAAGTATTAGAAGCAGAGCTGGCTCAAAGTAAATTTGCAGACGCTGCACAACGCGCTAAAACTGCCCTAGATTTATATCCTTCTCAACCTACATTGTATTACAGTTACGGAAAAGCTTTAATAGGACTAGGAAAACTAGAAGAGGCAGTAGAGCAATTAGAAACAGGAGTAGACTATATTATAGAAGACACATCGTTGGAAGCCAATTTTTATGAGCAATTAGGAGATGTCTATTCTAAACTTGGCAATAGTAAGAATGCGCGACGCTACAGCGAGCAAGCTCGTAAATTAAGAACAGGAAATTAGAATGAAAAAAGGTATTTACATAGCTATTTTTGTGCTTCTTATGAGTTGTGGCTCTAAAAAAGCGACTACTGCAGGTGCTTCGGAAGAAGATCTTACTGCTGCTCGATTAGTAGAGCAGTATTATGCGAGTACATTAGACTTTACCACTTTTGAGGCGAGAACTCGAGCTAAGTATACGAGTAATGGCGAGTCTAAGCCAAGTGTTACCGTACAAATACGTATCGAAAAAGATAAGACCATTTGGATGGATGGTTCACTTTTAGGTTTTTCTGGTGCGCGCGCCTTGATTACACCTACTACCATAAAGTTTTACGATAAGCTTAATAATCAATATTTTGATAATGACTTTTCTTTTTTGAGTGAATATGCAGGAATTGATCTTAATTTTGATCAGTTACAGCGATTGCTTACGGGACAGACTATTTACGATCTAAGAGAAGGGCAATACGCCTTTGTTCAAGAACAAGATTATTTTAGAGTGACCCCTAGAAAAGCAAATCCACTTTTTGATTTGCTGTTTGAAATAGGAACACAGCCTTTTATCGTGCAGAAGCAGGAAGTGGTTAAGAAGGAAGATCAAAGTACGGTGTATATTTCCTATGGCGCCTATGACACAGTGGAGGGAAAAACTTTCCCCACCCAAATGCAATTAAAAGCTAATGATGGAAAGAGAGATACTCAGGTAGATATAGAATATCGCAGCGTTAAACTTAACGGACCTCTTAGATTTCCTTTTAGGATTCCATCTGGATACAAAGAGATTGTAATAGATGGGAAGTAAGCCTAGCCATATCCTTAAAACATTCATAACCTGCCTGTGCTTGCTCTTTGTGGTTCAAATAGGGCAAAGCCAAAACCTGAGCAGAAAACAGCTAGAAAACCGCAGAGAAGCACTCAAAGCAGAGATGGTTCAGCTTAACCGCTTGCGCGAAAGCAATCAGAAAAAAGAACGCTCATTACTTAGCCAAGTTGAAGACCTCAATCAACAAATAAAACTTAGAACAGATTTAATACGGGTTACCAATAGACAGGCGAATCTACTTACCCGAGAAATTGACGAAAATTTTAATAGACTAGAGAATTTACGAGACGAACTCAAACTACTCAAGGAAGATTATGCCGCAATGATCCAGAAATCATATAAGAGTAGAAGCGACCAGAGTAAGATTATGTTTTTACTTTCTAGTGAGAGTTTTGCGCAAGCCTATAAGCGCACGCAGTATATGAAACAATATGCCGCTTTTAGAAAAAAACAAGGAAATCAAATAAAAGAACGCACATCAGCATTACAAGAAATAAACGCGAGTTTACTAGAACAAAAAGCCGCAAAGGACATTCTTATTGCCGAAAACAAAAGGGAAAAAGATAAGCTAGACAAGGAAAAAAAGACCCAAGATAAGCTTGTAAAAGAAGTAAGAAGAAAATCGAGCACCTATACGGCCCAGATTAAGCAAAAACAGCGAGAAACCGATAGAATAGATAAGCAGATAGATAAAATTATTGCAGATGCTATTGCCGCGAGTAACACGAAAGCAGGTAAATCTGCCACTAGTAAAAGCTTTGCACTTACTCCAGAAGGAAAAGCCCTTGCCACAGATTTTACTTCAAATAAAGGAAGACTTATCTGGCCTGTAGAGCGTGGTCGTATAACAAGACCATATGGAGAGTCCAGACATCCTACCTTGCCCAATATAAGTG
>CAZXMY010000200.1:0-4973 GCA_964641325.1 uncultured Flavobacteriaceae bacterium
ATAAAGAGCTGTTAGGTCTTTATAAAATAAGAAAAGGAATTTTTGACAAAAATAGTTTGTAAGTGTTTTGTTTTAATCTCGACCTAAGAGGCATCAAAAAATAAAACTAATGAAACGATTAACATTATTATTTACCGTACTATTAAGTACAGCTTTATTTGCTCAAAGTCCTGATACTTTTATTTCAAAAGCCAACGCCTTTTTCAAGGCTACTGTAAGTAATGGTAGAGTAGATTATGCCTCTATCAAAAATAACCCAGCTCAGTTAAAAGAATTAATTGCCTTAGGAAAAGAAGTTAGAGTTACTACTTCTAGTCCTAAAAGTTATCAAGCCTTTTGGATTAATGCCTATAATGTACACGTTATAAATGGTATTGTAGCTAACTATCCTACAAAGTCCCCTCTAGATATTAAAGGGTTTTTTGACAAAACTACGCGCAACGTAGGTGGAAAAGACATCACACTTAATGATATTGAAAATAAGTTATTAAGGGCAAAGTTTCCTAAAGAAGCGCGTTTTCATTTTGCGCTTGTTTGTGCTGGCTTAGGATGTCCTCCTATTATTAATGAGGCGTATACTCCTAATAGTCTAGAGAAGCAGTTGCAACGACAAACCGTTCTTGCTCTTAATAATCCAAAATTTGTTAGGGTAAAAGGTAGTAAAGTACAACTCTCTCAAATTTTTGAATGGTATAAAGGAGATTTTACACAAAACGGTAGCGAGATAGATTATATCAATAAGTTCCGCAAAGAAGCTTTACCTGCAAAAGCAAAAGTGTCCTATTATACTTATGACTGGGCGTTAAATGAAACTAAATAAAACGAATTCAAAACAAATAAAAAGTCTTTCTGATGGCTCGATGCTATTATCATTAAATCGTATCGAGTTCAGAAAGCACAAAAAAATCAAACCAATGAGAAAACTAACACTACTAACAGCCCTAGCCATTATTTTTAATTTGACTGTACAGGCTCAAGATGATGATCAAGGAGGATCTGTTATTCAAAACTTAACGCCTTCTAAGCTAATAGGGAAAGGACAAGCAGATATTAAGTGGTTTAACAATATTTTTACCAGTACTAGACAGAATGACGGCCAAGGAGAAGCACAAGATGTAGATCGTATTAATTTCTTTACTTCTACTGTGGATGCCTTTTTTGGAGTGGGAAAAAATAAAAGAGTAAACATAGGTGGTATTTTAGAATTTAGATCAAATACTATAGGTGGCAGAGGGGTTTTTTCTGTATTTGCTTTTGATGGAGAACGCGGTACAGCGAGAAGCGGGCTTACAAACATCGCACCTAGTATAAAATGGGTGCCTTTTAAAAACGTTGGTAATTTCTCTGTACAGAGTTCATTTTTTATCCCCACTTTTGGCAGTGAGTCCGAAGATGGTGATAATGACACTGGAACGTCATCTGTATTTTTAGATCAAGACGGATTTACCTGGCAAAACAGATTTTTTTATGATTTGCCTTTAGGTACATCTAGAGAATGGCAACTGTTCTTTGATTTGAACACAGAGTACAATTTTGGAGATCAAGCGGTTTTTGACGACAATGGTAATACTATTGAAGGAAGTTTTGCAAACGATAGTTTACGTTTTGTTCCTGGTGCTTTCTTAAGTTATTTTCCTAGTTCTAAATTTACGATACAAGCATTGGTACAGCACTTCCAACTTGTGGCGCTTACAGAAGATAACTTTGAGCAAGATCAAACCGCCGCAGGATTAGGTGTGAAGTACCAACTTACAGATGCATTAAATATAGAAGGATTATATACTAATTTCTTTAGAGGGACTGAGTTTACAAATACGGGCCAAACATTTAATATTGGATTAAGATACGTTATTCAATAAAAGAGTTTTTATCGCCTAGCTTTTAAAGAAGCTAGGCTATACCTATCTGAGATGATCCGCAAAGCTTTGAAACCGGTTAGACAAGTTTTGCGGACTCTTTATTTTTAATCCGTATTATGTATTGCAACTTCGTGATGAGGGTTGAAACAGTAATAAAATATGGCGTTTTCTGAGTTTTAGTAGAGCATCGCTATGGTTAAACTTAAAAATGCAGCCTAGAGCTATATTTTGCAGCGGTTTCAAGACGGAATAGATTTTGTGTTGTATAATGAGGATTTAACGTTTTACTAAGAAAAAAATAGAGTAATTTGAGCGTTTTAAAATAGACTATGAATCGATTATATCCTTTTTTAATTCTTTTAATTTATTGTGCATTGTGTACTGCTCAGCAGGAAACTTTTAAGATAAATGGAGTGAGTTTTGTATCTAATAGAACCTCTGTAGATAGCTCTCACGTAAATCCTGTGCGAAATGTAATGGCTAACTACGCTGCGGTTATGCCTTTTGCTTTTGTACGAAGTGAAGAAAAATCTAAAGTCATTTTTAACTCAGAAGGGCAATGGTTTGGAGAGCGTATAGAAGGAGGTCGTAACTATATAACGAAGTTGCAAGAAGGCGATATTAAAGTTATGCTCAAGCCTCAAATATGGATTAGGCATGGCGAGTATACGGGATATCTTAAGATGGAAACGGAGGAGCAATGGCAGGAGCTTGAAAATAGTTATCGCGAGTTCATTCTTGCCTATGCCACGCTTGCTCAGCAAGAAAAAGCAAAAATATTTTGCATAGGAACAGAACTTGAACAATTTGTTGTAAATCGTCCCGAGTATTGGAAAAAACTAATTGTAGATATTAAAAAAGTATACAAAGGCAAACTTACTTATGCCGCAAACTGGGATGAGTATAAACGCGTTACTTTTTGGGATCAGCTCGATTATATTGGTGTTGATGGCTATTTTCCCGTAAGTGAAAGCCAGACACCTTCTGTCGCAGAGGCAATGGAAGGTTGGAGACCGTGGAAGGATGAGATGAGCGCTTTCGCGAAAGCGCAAAACAAAAAAATTCTTTTTACCGAATGGGGTTACCGAAGTATGGATTATACCGGTAAAGAGCCTTGGGTAAGTGATCGTGGTATAGACAATGTAAATCTGGAAGCTCAGGCAAACGCAACGCAGGCTGTTTTTGAAAGCCTATGGAGAGAAGACTGGTTTGCAGGAGGCTTTGTATGGAAGTGGTTTATTTTTCACGATCGATCTGGAGGTCCAGAAAATAATAGATTTACACCTCAAAATAAACCTGCCGAAGATGTAATAAGAAGCTATTATGAAAAATATTAAATACGTGCTTATCCTACTAGTAGTTATCGCTTGTAATCAAGACGATGTAGATGCTGATGATACTAGTGTGCAAATCCAAACCCTAGCAGACTTAGTGGCTCAGAATAACGTGCAAATAGATAATGTGATAGCTTGTGCCTCTGGCTCAGAAAATGAGAACGAAACAATCGCTTATGTGTATCCAAGACCAGGATCTAGTGATTTGCGTTATTTTGAAACGACAGATGCTACTGTAGACAAAAATGATTACCAACAATATGTGCCTGTTGATCTAGAGGCAGAAGACCTTTTTAACGGATTTCTTAAGACGTTTACAAACCAGACCCAAGAAGAGAAATGGGTGATTATTAGCTTTCGAGAAGATGGAGATCTACATATTTCAAACCCTATACGTCTGAAACATCAGACACAGAATACCCTATTTACAGATGCTATAGAAATTGATGAATCTCAAGAAGCTATGCCCTTATTTAATTGGGAAAATAGTACAAATCCAGAAGATGCGATTTATTTTCAAGTGGTTTCTGATATGACAAATGAATTATTGTCAGGCACATATACTTTTGAAAATCATTTTAGATATTATGATCTGGATAATGTCGTATTAAATATTACCCAAGAAACACCGCCGGACCTAATTATTGATGACATGTACGGATTTTTGCTAATGGGAGTGAGTGAAGATAACTGGGTAAATGTATTAGGACAACGCACTTTTATTGCCCAATAAATTTCTAATATCTCATCTATATTTTTGTAATAATCAAATAGTTTTTACGTCTACTCTTTAGATATTTGTAAGGGAAAAATTGAAAAATGAAAAAAACGATAACGGTATGCCTTTTAATACTCTCAACATTATGTTTTGGGCAAGAAGGACTTATAGAGGCGATAGAAGTTACGGGCTTAAAACGAACTAAAGAATCTTTCTTGAGAAGGCTGGTAAAGGTAAAGCCAGGAACCGTTTATGACTCCCTTAAAGTAGATGTTGATGTACAGCGACTTAATAGACTTGCAGGTATTGCAAAAGCAGTACATAAACTCGAAAAACAGGAAAACGGCAATTACATTTTAACATATGATATAGAGGAGAATTTTACAATTATTCCTGGAATACGAATATCTACAGCTAATAATGGGGAGTTTGCTTTTAGAGCTTCTGTTTTTGAGTTTAACGGTTTTGGGAGTAATCAAATTTATGGTGGTTTTTACAGCCGTGATGTTTTTGATTCCTTTGGTGTTTTCTGGGAAGCGCCCTATTTATTTACTAATAAATTTGGATTTGGAATAAACTACCAGAACAACGTTTCTTTAGAACCCGTATTCTTTGATTCAGGAACTGTGAACTATCGTTTTGATAGTAAGGCTTTTGAAGCGAAGTTTCTCTATGAATTTGATTTTCATAACAATGCAGAATTAGGTATTCGTTTTTCTAATGAAGAGTATACTTTTGATGAAGAACCTCTTGATACCTCATTGCCTAATAATATTGAAGCGGGTAAAGTTACTTTCTTTGGAGAGTACGAGCACAATAAATTATTGATAGATTATCAATACGTATCTGGTTTTAGAAGTTTGCTCAACTTGCAGGTGGCTACTGGAGGCGAAGCTCCTCTGGATGATTTTTTTATAGGAAGAAATGACTTTGAATATTTTAAGAGAATAAAGGAAAGAGGAAACTGGGCAAGTAGGGTTCGATTATCATATGCATCCAATAGTGATAGCGAGTTTGCACCTTTTGCTTTGGATAATCAATTAAATATACGAGGTGTAGGGA
>CAZXMY010000201.1:0-4968 GCA_964641325.1 uncultured Flavobacteriaceae bacterium
GTTCCTAACAAATAGTGCCAAAAAGAAAGCTTAAAGTGAGGTTTCTCATTAAAAGCAAGCCTTCTAACATAGGTGTAAAGTAAAGGACCAAACAATAAAATGGTTGTGTCTACTAATATAGCAGCCTTTGTAATCCAGTAAGATTCGTATCGTATAGCGATTACTCTGCCTATAAGCATTATAACAGCCATTGCAATAGCTATTGATAATATTCGATTGGCCGGCTCATTGCGTTTATGAACTAATCTAAGTGTAGTTGCTAAAAACACTCCCTGACTTATACCAATGAAAAGTAGAATATCTGTAAAAGAAAAAGTCATAAAATGTGATTATCGCTAGGTGCCAATATAAAATTATTCCTGTTCTAAAAGGTAAATTTGGGTACAGATGGACCTTTAAAATGGATAAAAAGCATCCTCAAAATGCTTTAAATCCTGCTGCTTAGCATTTTTAAGAACCCCTATAATATCAAAACGTACCTCAACATCCAAGTCTTTTGAGATCACATACTCATTTGCCGCTTTGATTATGTTTTTTATTTTGCCTGGAGACACAAAGCTCTGGGGATCTCCAAAAAAGTCTGAGTTGCGGGTTTTTACCTCAACCACAACCAGTACTCCGGGTTCTTTCTCACAAACAATATCCAGCTCTGCTTTTTGAAAATACCAGTTGCGATCAAGAATAGTATAGCCTTGTTTTATGAGATGCAATGTGGCAAACTCTTCTCCCCATTCTCCAAGTTCGTTATGGGTCATTTATTCCTTTTTTAGGCCCGGCTGATCCTTTACTTCCAAATTAAAAATATCCGGCCTCGCATAATGTCCTATGGGATCAAAATCCAGTTTTGCCCTTGTGATTTCATGTAGATCAATCACTGCACTAACCGCTCCTGCTTGATCAAATAACGGGCCGGCGATAATCTTACCATCGGGTCCCACAATAACACTACCTCCGCGACACATCATCTCCGGTTCATCTACCGCAAGTTTTTGATGCTCTTCTGAGTACATTGATTTTGTAAAAAACTGATTACAGCCTAATACATAACACCTTCCTTCTAGAGCAATATGCTGCATAGTCGCTGTCCAGCTATCTCTAGAATCTGCCGTAGGAGCGACATAAATTTCAACTCCTTTTTTATACATTGCCATTCTAGCTTCTGGCATGTAATTTTCCCAACAGATAAGTCCTCCTAATTTTCCGATCTGGGTATCATAGGTAACCAGTCCTTCACCTCCTGCTTCTCCCCAAATAATACGTTCAAAACCTGTAGGTTTAATTTTGCGATGCACTCCTAACAAGCCTTTAGATGGCGATATGTATAGCATAGAACAATACAAACTGCCATTTGTAGATTGTTGTTCTGTAACGCCCAGTATTATATAGACATTATGCTCTTTAGACAGCTTCTCAATATGTGCAAGATCTGTCTCTAGATTAAAACTATTGTTATAATAGGTCGCAAACACATCTCGCCCTTCTGGCGTGCGGCTACCTACTTTTGTGCCAAACATAAAACCTCTAGGATACCCGGGCACAAAAGATTCTGGAAAGACGATTAA
This sequence comes from uncultured Flavobacteriaceae bacterium, assembly GCA_964641325.1. Taxonomy (GTDB): domain Bacteria; phylum Bacteroidota; class Bacteroidia; order Flavobacteriales; family Flavobacteriaceae; genus Dokdonia. The sequence goes on from CAZXMY010000201.1 coordinate 1,563, forward strand.
TTCACTCCCAGTCTTCGCATATTTTACGGTTAAGTCCTCTACTTTTTTAAGCGTAGCCTCTTTATCAAAAAAAACAGGACTGTCTTGTATAAGGGTTACTTTTACTTTCATCTACACATATTTTATAGCAACTTCTTTGGGACTCACCTCTAGCTCAATACTTGCTCCCATAATCAAGGCTCGATTATCATCTAGATGCCCTGCAGGAAAATCAAAAGCCACAGGAAAATCACATTCTTTTACCGCATCCAGCACAATCTCTTGAGCCGTTTTTCCAAAGGGAATTCTGTTATCATGCATCTTTGTCATACCTCCTACCAGCAGGCCAGCACAGTGGTCGAGCATCCCGTTGCGCTTGAGATTCATAATCATACGGTCAATATGATATAAATATTCGTCTAAGTCTTCAATAAAAAGAATCTTGCCTTGAGTATCTAATCCAGAACTACTACCGCAAAGGGAGTAAAGTATAGAAAGATTACCGCCTACAAGGATGCCTCTAGACTTGCCGGAACGGTTGAGGGCATGTGAAGTTTGGTAAGTACTATTAGGTTTTTCACCAAAAAGGGATTTTTTTAGGGACGCTTTCGCGAAAGCAGTATTATCTTCCAAACTTACAGGCATCGTACCATGTATGGTCTGGAATCCTATCTTATGCAAATGGCTGTGCAGTACGGTCACGTCTGAGTAGCCTACAATCCACTTCGGGTATTTTACAAATTTGTAAAAATCTAATTGATCGATAATACGCACGGTACCATAACCGCCTCGAGCACACCAGATTGCCTTAATATCAGGATTATCCATCATTTCTTGAAAGTCCAGAGCCCTTTGAGAATCTGTTCCCGCATACTGATTATCTTCTAACCCAATAGTTTTACCCAGTACAGGTACCAGTCCCCAAGACTTAAGTAAGTCTATGCCTTCCTGCAACTCTTTTGAAGAAATTTTTCTAGCCGTAGCAACCAAACCCACTTTATCACCGTATACTAATGGAGGAGGTGTAATCATTTAAATAAAATTTACGCTCAAGATACTAAACAATTAAACTATTTAGTTTGATTACAGTCTAATCTTAACAACTTGCTTATTATCAAAGCTTTCCGTATATTAGAAAGCTCTAAATTAATTAACCTATTATGGAAACAATGACTTCCTGTAATATGGCCACGCTCGCTCCCTATGTCCCTACAACGGATAATCCCTGGGATGTAGAAAAAGCAAGACATCTTTATCGACGTCTAGGCTTTGGAACCACAGAGGCCAATATTAACACCATACTTAATGGAACGCCGCAAGCTGCAGTAGATACTCTTGTGAACAATGCCATCAATCTTCCTAATACCGCTGCGCCAGCGTGGGGTTATTGGTCTTTTTCTGATTACGATAATTATCCTGATCAGTCCAATGAACAACGTAATATATGGTACAGACAAGCGGCAACTGATATCCAGAATAAGGATCTTAAAGGTAGGCTGAGCTTTTTTTGGCTCAATCATTTTGTAACACAATTAGAGAGCTATAATCACCCACCATATATGTATCAATATTGGGATGCATTGCAAACCCATTCTTTAGGCAATTTCAAAACTTTTGTAAGCGAGATGGGGCTCAATCCCGCTATGCTTCTCATGCTTAATGGTTTTGAGAACACAAACACCAGTCCTAACGAAAATTATGCTCGGGAGCTTTATGAATTGTTCTCGCTAGGTGAAGATAATGGCTATACCCAACAGGATATAGAAGAAACTTCTAGAGCCTTGACTGGGTATAACCATTGGGATGATTTTGGTGGTACGATCTTTTTTGATGAAAGCACCTTTGACAGTAGCCCTAAGACCATTTTTGGTCAAACAGGAAATTGGGGCTACGACGATGTTATGGATATCCTTTTTGAGCAAAAAGCAGACCTTATAGCTACGTTTATTTGTGAGAAATTATACCGCTATTTTGTAAGCCCCGTTATTAGTGAATCCATAATTGATTCTCTTAAAGAAATTTTTATTACTGGCAACTGGGAGATTGCTCCTGTTTTGAGTACCCTTTTTAAAAGCGCTCATTTTTTTGACTTTAATGCCAATGGTCATCTTATAAAAAGCCCTTATGATCTGGTAGTTACCTATCTTAATGAGCTCAATATGACAGTAGATGTTTCAGACGAGGACTATTATAATTTTGTAGTCTATTTAACCGCAATGTTAGGACAAGATATTTTTGAACCTATAGATGTCGCGGGCTGGCAACGAAATCAAGATTGGATAAACACAAGCACACTATCTGGAAGATGGTTATCTCTTGAATTTATTACTTGGCCTTTTTGGAACCACGACAGTGATCAATTTAGGCAATTTGCTATTAATCTTACAGGCAACAGTAACGACCCTTATTTTATTGCAAGAACGATAATAGATTTTTTTGTTCCTAGACCATTATTTACGACATCAGAATATGATATTGCTACAGACGTTTTTAAATGGAATGTTCCGCAAGGCTATTATGATGATGGTTCCTGGAATCTCGATTGGGAAGGAGCAGACTATCAAGTTTTGATGCTCTTTCATCATATTTTTAGAATGCCAGAATTTCAACTTAAATAACCTCTGTATTATGTGTAATCACGATTCTCAACATAGTAAGCTTTCGCGAAAGCATACCACTTCAAAAAAAGTATCGCACGGACCATCTGCACGTATTACAGATGCGCATCACGATGAAGAACACAGTACTTGGAACAGACGTTCCTTTTTACAAGCTTTAGGTCTTGTAGGTGGAGGTACCATGATGCTAGGTGGCGCAAACTTAACTGCAGCGGCTCCTACGCGGCTTACAGCGGCATTGGCTTCTTCAGATAATTCAGAAAGAATACTTGTACTCATACGATTAAAAGGAGGTAATGATGGACTAAATACCATTGTCCCCTTGTATGACTATGATTTTTATGCAAATCAGCGCCCTACTATTAGACATCAAGAAGCAGATTTGTATCAATTATCACCAGATATAGGCATCCCGCCATCCTTGCAAAACCTACAATCTATGTGGGGCGATGGCGCTATGAAAGTCGTTCATGGTGTTGGATATAATGATCAAAATCTTTCCCATTTTAGAAGTTCAGATATTTGGGCTTCTGGTGTAAACACCGAAGTTGATAATTCAGGGATTTTAGGCCGCTATTTTGAAAATATATTCCCAGATTATCTAGAAAATCCACCTGAAGATCCTGCGGCAATCCAAATAGGCAGTCAGGGTAATTTATTGTTAGACGGGATAGATACTACCTATGGTTTTTCTGTAGCTAATCCTTCTCAACTGGAGGAAATCGCAGAAAACGGTGTATTGCATGACCTATTGGATATCCCAGAATGCACCTATGGGGAGCAAGTTGAGTTTATGCGCGCTATAACTA
>CAZXMY010000202.1:0-4967 GCA_964641325.1 uncultured Flavobacteriaceae bacterium
ACCCTATATAGAAAGCATACGCCAACTCAAATGGGAACTCGGCAAAGCCAATTCTCTGGTGATACACCTTACCCTTATTCCGTATCTATCTGCAGCCGGAGAACTCAAAACCAAACCTACACAACACTCAGTAAAAACCCTCATGGAAAGCGGTATACAAGCAGATATACTCGTGTGTCGTACAGAGCATAAACTCAATACAGAACTGCGTTCCAAACTCGCGCGCTTCTGTAATGTAGAGCAAGAAGCCGTGATAGAGTCTATAGATGCGAGCACTATTTACGATGTGCCTAATCTCATGCTCGAAGAAGGACTAGATCAAATCGCCATAAAAAAATTGGCGCTCGATAAACATTCAGAACCAGAACTCACCGGTTGGAATCAGTTCCTTACCAGACATAAAAACCCAAAATCTACCGTAACCATTGGGCTTATCGGCAAGTATGTAGAGTTGCAAGACAGCTACAAATCCATATTAGAATCCTTTATCCATGCTGGTGCAGAGAACGAGGTAAAAGTCGTGGTAGAGAGCATCCACAGTGAGTATATTACAGACGAGGTCATTACCCAAACCATCGCAAATCTAGACGGTATTCTCGTCGCGCCCGGTTTTGGAGAGCGCGGTATCGAGGGCAAGATTAAAGCCGTACAATACGCCAGAGAACACAAGATTCCCTTTTTAGGCATCTGTCTCGGGATGCAAATGGCGGTGATAGAATATGGTAGGAATGTGTGCGCTTTCGCGAAAGCGAACTCCACCGAAATGGATCTAGAAACCCCTCATCCCGTTATCGATATCATGGAAGCTCAAAAAACCATCAAAAATATGGGTGGTACGATGCGACTAGGCGCTTGGGAATGTAAACTAGAACCCAACAGTATCGTGAGTGACGTCTACGGAAAAGAAGTGATCTTAGAAAGACACAGACATCGCTATGAATTTAATGACGCGTATAGACAACAACTGCAAGACGCCGGAATGAAAATTACAGGAACAAACCCAGAAACGGGCCTCGTCGAAATTATCGAATTACCAGACCATCCTTGGTTTGTGGGTGTGCAATACCATCCAGAATATAAAAGTACAGTCTCTAATCCACACCCTTTATTTGTAGCTTTTGTAAAAGCTGCCCTAAACTATGCCCATAAAAAATAAATAAAAAAAGAGTTGTCATCCTGAGCTTGTCCAAGGACATTTTATGAGATGTATACAATTAAAATAAGCTAAGTTTAACAACGAAAATAATAAACAAAAAACCCTTGTCATCCTGAGCCTGTCGAAGGAGAATTGATAAGATTCATTGTACAACCTAAAAATAATATCAGTATAACTAGAAAACTAGAAAACTAGAAAATAATAAAGAATGCGTTGTCATCCTGAGCTTGTCGAAGGACATTTTATGAGATGTATACAATTAAAATAGCTAAGTTTAACAGCCAAAATAATAAACAAAAAACCCTTGTCATCCTAAGCTTGTCGAAGGACATTTTATGAGATGTATACAATTTAAAATAAGCTAAGTTTAACAACGAAAATAATAAACAAAAAACCCTTGTCATCCTGAGCCTGTCGAAGGAGATTTGAAAACATCCAATGTATAAATTTAAAAAAACCTCAGTTTGACAAGTACAGTACTAAATAATGTCAGTATGACATAAAACCCCTTTTTGGAAACACAATTGCACTATCGCTTGAAGCGAAAGCAAAACAAAACAAACTAATGGCAGAACAGAAAAAATTTGATACCACCTCATTAATAGGAATGCTCCTTATGGGCGGTATCTTGATATGGATATTATATTTTAATAAACCTACAGAAGAAGAGCTTCAAGAACGTGAGGCCCAAAAAGAACAGGTAGACACAGCCACCAGTAATCCTACGCCAGATCCTGTAGTAAACGATCCTACAACTTATGCACCCGTTTCAGACTCTATCGCAAACGTGCAGCTACAAAACAAATATGGTGCTTTTGCCTTTGCGGGTACAAAAGAGGGAATTACCACTATCGCAAATGATGTTTTAGAACTACAAGTAAGTAATAAAGGAGGTCATATTGTACAAGCGATGTTATTGCAAGAAAAGACCCACGATTCTATACCGGTATATCTCATAAAAGATAACAACAGTAGGTTTAATATGTCGTTTAGTACGTCAGATAACAGAAACCTCAATACCCAAGAGCTCTATTTTGAGCCTTCCGTATCTCAAAATGGTGATAACCAAGTGTTAGCTATGCGCTTGAAAGTATCGCCCACGCAATATCTAGAATACCGTTATGAGCTAAAGCCAGGAGACTATATGCTAGATTTCGGCATTAAATCTCAAGGCTTGTCTCAAGTGCTCAATACATCAAACCCTATGCGCTTGCAATGGGATTTTAAAGGCATACGCCACGCCAAGAGTATCGACTATGAGAACAGATACACACGTCTTACCTATGAGTACGAAGGCGATAAGACGGCCAAACTTGCTCAAGCAGGAGAAGATGATGATATTGAGAAAGACCTCAATTGGATGAACTACCGTCAGCATTTCTTTAGTTCCATGCTACTGTCAGACACACCCTTTAAAGAAGCCAAACTGTCTTCATCAGACTTAGTAAAAATTGCTAACGATAATGACACAGAAACCGCCTATACTAAGGAGTACAAAGCAGACCTATTGTTAACGCCTAAAAATGGAGAGCTAGACTATGCCATGAATATGTATTATGGACCTACAGATTATAACATCTTTAAGTCCTATAATCGGGGTCTAGATGAAGCTATGCCCTTAGGCTGGGGAATTTTCGGATTTTTAAATAAGTATTTGGTGATTCCGTTTTTTACCTTCTTATCAGGCTTTTTACCTGCAGGTATCGCTATTGTCGTAATGACGGTACTTATCAAGTTAATGCTATCACCAGTACAGTACAAGCAATACGTATCTCAAGCCAAAATGAAGGTGCTTAAACCTGAAATCGCCGAGATAGGGAAGAAGTACAAAGACAATGCGATGAAAAAGCAACAAGAGACGATGGCCTTGTATAGCAAAGCGGGCGCAAGTCCTGCCGCAGGTTGTTTACCTGCCTTGCTACAGATTCCAGTCTTTTACGCCTTGTTTACCTTCTTTCCGAGTGCTTTTGACCTTCGCGGAAAAAGCTTTTTATGGGCAGACGATTTATCCAGTTATGATGAGATAGCAAAGCTCCCTTTTGAGCTTCCATTTTATGGAAATCACGTGAGTTTATTCCCAATACTTGCTGCCGTGACTATCTTTTTCTCGATGCGATTAACGACGAGTCAGCAAACCATGCAGCAGCCTACGCAAGAAGGCATGCCAGATATGGGTAAAATGATGAAGTATATGATGTATTTCTCACCGCTATTAATGTTGTTTTTCTTTAACAACTACGCCAGTGGCTTGAGTTTATACTATTTTATCTCTAACCTCATTACGATCGGAATTATCTTGGTGATAAAAGGCTACATCATAGATGAAGACAAGATTCGCGAAAAAATCGAAGTCAAAAAGGCACGACCTAAAAAACAAGGCCGTTTCCAAAAGAAAATGGCAGAAATGATGGAACAAGCCGAAAAGCAAAAGAAAGCCCAAAAGAGAAAGTAAGACGCACCTCTTGTCACCCTGAGCCTGCCGAAAGGTGTGTCCAAAAACAACAAGCCCTTGTCACCCTGAGCCTGTCGAAGGGTGCTTTCAATCATCAAGATACACTTGCTCTTAATCGCAATATAGTTTGGCTCCTGTCACCCTGAGCCTGTCGAAAGGTGTGTCCAAAAACAACGAGTCCTTGTCACCCTGAGCCTGTCGAAGGGATTTTGAAATGCAGAACAAAATACTATTACTAAAGCCCAACCTTTTTCTCCAGTATAGCAAGTGATTTCCGTTAAGAATCGAGGAAGCCTTGGACTCGATTTAGGAAATACCTTGCGGTTTTCCGCTTTAGCGGAAACCACCTAAGAAAAAGAGTCTTTTACTTTGGGTTCCGTTTTCTTTGGACGAGCAAAGAAAATGAACAAATAATAGTTTTGCGCACAGTTTTCAGGAGTATTGAATGCGTACAGCAACGTCCTGTCACCTTGAGCCTGTCGAAAGGTGTGTCCAAAAACAACGAGTCCTTGTCACTATGAGCCTGTCGAAGGGCTTTAAACTACATTCAAAAATTCAACTTTACCCCATAAAAAAAGCCACGCAATTCATACGTGGCTTTTATGTTTTATAGTATCCTCAGGATTTAATACTCGTTAAGCGCCTTTACATAAATACGTAATTCCTCTTCATTCGCTTTCTTATCAATATCCTTAATCAGGCTAAAAAAGTAATGTAGGCTTTCTTTAGGAGCACTTTCTAAGGCCTCTACCACCTCATCATCATCAACCGGATCATCTTGTGGAATAGGAATGGCAAAAGTACCGTTAGCTTCTATATGCTCTGCACTAAGACGTGTGGCTTTAGCCAGTAAAGGAAGCTCTTCGCTTATAGTATACGGTCGTAAAGCCATAAGATCTTCTACAACCGTGTTTGTAATAATCCCATTAGATTCTACATCACTAATTAATTTGTCAAGGAGTTTAACAGCTTTAGAATTTTGGAGTGTGTTCATATCGATTGCTTTTTTCTAGAATCGCAAAGTTAGTTTTTTGTAATTCCATTTGCCACAAAATTTTGTTATAAATTCACACTTTAATGCAAGAAAGTAATGAGTAAAAGGGCTTTAAAAAAGTATCTGTCTGATATGGACAAAGATGCGTTAGAAGAACAGCTAATCGATTTATATGAGCGCTTACCACAGGTAAAGACCTATTACGACTTTGTTTTTAACCCCAAAGAAGAGAAACTCGTGCAAGAAGCAAAAATAAAAATAAGCAACGAGTATTTCCCCACGCGAAGGAAACGCCCTAGAAAAAGACGTTCTCTAGCGCAAAACTATATTAAACAGTTTAAAACCTTAGGTATGGATCCTAAGTT
>CAZXMY010000203.1:0-4952 GCA_964641325.1 uncultured Flavobacteriaceae bacterium
TATTTCATAATTCGTTTCTGGTATACTAAAGGTTAAGGTGTTTCATTTTGACAACAATGGTTTCTGCCCAAATATCACCTACTCTTTGTTTTCTATCTGTATTACTTATTGTAACTATTGCAACGATTCCAAAAAGAAACATATCTACTGGGTCCATAAGATGTCTTTTTAGAGATTCTCCAATAGTTAGATTCCTAATAGTACCACTAGCTGGTATTACTTTAAGGCGTACAATTGAATTTCCTAAAGTTCCGCCTAAAGCAGTTTCCAAACCAACAGTTAAAATAAACCACAAAAGAATAGGTATTAATGCAGGCGCTCCGCTTAAAGAATAGCCTCCTTCTCCATCAGGCTCACCAATAATAAAAATTAATGCAAACGTAATGGCAGAGATAATTGCATAATCTATAAATCCAGCAACAAATCTTCGCTTAATATTAGTCTCAGGTCTTTGAAGCATTTATCCTAATTAACATCTTTAAGTAGTGCTGTTACCTCATCTAATTTAGGTGTAAGGATAACTTCTATTCTTCGGTTTTTGGCTTTATTTTCGGCTGTATCATTAGGTGCAACAGGAGCATATTCTCCACGACCTGCAGCGGTTAGATTTTTTGGATCTATCTCCCCATTTTCACGAAGGATATTTACAATAGCCGTAGCTCTTTTTGCTGATAAATCCCAGTTGCCTTTTAAGTTCCCGTTGCCAGAATAGGGCACATCATCTGTATGGCCTTCAATAAGAACCGCGATATCTGGATTTTGAGCTAATACCTTACCTAGCGCTACCACAGCTGTTTTTCCATTGGCTCCAACGGTCCAGCTCCCAGAGGCAAAAAGTAGTTTGTTCTCTAAAGAAACATATACTTTACCATCACGTTGCTCTACAGTTAATCCTTTACCTTCAAAATCTGTAAGTGCACGAGAAACAGAATCTTTTAACGCACGCATAGAAGCATCCTTTGCTGCGATTAACTCTTCCAACTCCGTAATACGTAAAGAACGATCGGAAAGGTCTTTTTGTAATTGTTCTAGCCTGTCGTGCTCTGCATCCAATGCTTGTTGCTTATCGGCAAGTTCTGACCGTTTTTGCTCCAATTCTGATAATAACTCTCTATTCTTACTCGCATTTTCTGCAATGCTAGCACTACTATTCTTTTCTAGCGCATCATAAGAAGATTGTAGAGCTTCTAATTGTGCTTTTGTAGAAGCATATTCACTATTTAAGTCTTTTAAGGAAAGTGCTGTGTCTGCTAACTGCGCGTCTGTAATCGAGTACTCTTTTTTTAAAGCTGCAAGTTCTTTTTGTGCAGCGGCAAGATCACTGCTTAGGTCTCTATTTTCTTTTCGTAATCTGCTATATTTAGACTCTAGGTCTTCAAATACTTTCTTAGAAACGCAGGAACCTAGTGTTGCTGCGGTTATACTCAAAATGAGGATTTTTTTGATCATACTTTATGTATCTCTTATTTAAAATTTTAACTCTACGGTATGCGGACAATGGTCACTATGCATCGCGTCCTTAAGGATAACGGCTCTACTTATGTTTTCTTGTAAAGTCTCACTTACCATATTATAATCTATACGCCAGCCTTTATTATTTGCGCGTGCATTAGCCCGATAACTCCACCACGTATAGTTATCTGGTTCTTTATTAAGATGCCTAAACGCATCTATAAAGCCACTTTTCATAAAATTACCTATCCACTCGCGTTCTACCGGTAAAAACCCGCTCACATTCTTATTACGAATAGGATCGTGTATATCTATTGCTTCATGACAAATATTATAATCACCTCCTATTACAAGATTAGGCACGTCTTTTTTAATGCCATTAATATAGTCTTGTAGGAGATCCATATACTCAAGTTTATGTTCCAATCTCGCGGTGTTGGAGCCAGAAGGCAAGTACATACTCATTACAGAAACCTTATCAAAATCTGCTCGAATGTTACGTCCTTCAAAATCCATACTCTCTATACCCGTACCGTACTCTATATGATTAGGCTCCTTTTTTGAGAGAATAGCAACGCCACTGTATCCTTTTTTCTGCGCGCTAAACCAATAGTGATGATATCCCGCTTCTTCAAAAAGATGTGTATCAACTTGCTCAGGAGTTGCCTTAGTTTCTTGTATCAATACCACATCCGGATCTGCACTTTTGAGCCAGTCCATAAATCCTTTGCGTAAAGCGGCTCGTATGCCGTTAACATTGTACGAAATAATTTTCATAGAGTAGAAATATACTATTGAATCACAAATTTAATTATTAGGTAATCCAAACTCGTTAAAAACGGCATAAAGTTTAACTTTACGACATTGAAATATTTTGACTATTGTCGAGTTTTACTACTAATGCGCAACATTTACTTTATTTTATTTCTGCTTTTTTCTACCGCTTTATTTGCGCAAGAGATAGAGACTAAAAAATTTGCGGTAAGTGATTCGATACGTATAGACAGCCTTTCTATTAACCCCTCAGGTTTTAAGATTGAAACAAAAGAGGGAAAAGTACTAGATAGTAGCTTGTATACGGCAGATTTTGGAAGAGGATATGTTTTGCTTTCGCGAAAGCGAATTTCCTCAGATACCCTTATCATTTCCTACAAAAAGTATCCGAAGTGGCTAAGCCGAAAATACGCCCAGTTTGACACCCAAAGCATCGTAACGAGTACGGGTAATCTTGATAAAGTCATACGACTAGGGAAAGAGAACAGTCAACCTACATTTACGCCTTTTCAAGGCCTGAATACTAGTGGAAGCATAGTGCGTGGTGTGACTGCGGGCAATAATCAGAATAGCGTGCTCAACTCAGAATTAGACTTGCAAATAAGTGGTAGATTAAGTGATAAAGTGAGTCTGAGAGCATCTATCCAAGATTCTAATATCCCAACACAACAAGGTGGGTATTCTCAAAATCTAGATGAATTTGATCAAATATTTATTGAGCTTTTTAGTGATGATTGGAACATACGCGCTGGAGATATTAACCTGGCCAATACCGAAAGCTATTTTGCTCCTTTTGTAAAAAAAATACAAGGACTTTCTTTACAGGGAACGTTTCGTCACTCTGAAGAAAGCAGGACAAATTTATTTGCCACAGGTGCTCTAGTGCGGGGTATTTTTAATACGAGTATGTTTATGGGACAAGAAGGAAATCAAGGGCCTTACAAACTTACTGGACCTAATGGTGAACTTTTTATTCTAGTAGTTTCTGGCAGTGAGACGGTATACGTAAACGGTATTGCCCTTGAACGAGGAGAAACTAAAGATTATATTATAGATTATAATGCTGGTGAAATAATTTTTAATGCAACCTATCCCATTACCAGTGAGATGCGTATTACCGTAGACTACCAATTTACTGAAAGGAGATTTACACGCTTTGTAGCCTATGCAGGTGGCAATTATGAGAAAAATGATAATTTCTCTATTTCGGCACACGTCTATTCTGAATCTGACGCAAAAAATCAACAGTTGCAGCAAACCTTAAGCGCTGATCAAATCGCTATCCTGAGTAGTGCCGGTGATGATCCAGAACAGATGATTGCAGAGAGCGCAATTCCCGATACTTTTAGTGCTAATAAAGTGCTTTACCGTCGTGTAGAAATAAATGGCGTAGAAGTCTTTGAATTTAGCACAGATCCAGATGAAGAACTATTTACAGTAAGCTTTTCTAATGTTGGGACTAATCAAGGAGATTATATTCTTAGTACTATAAATACGTTACAACGCACCTTTGAGTATGTTGCCCCAATAAATGGCGTGCCCCAAGGTTCTTTTGCTCCTGAGGTACAACTATTCGCCCCAACATTATTGCAACTTGCGGTGGTAAATGGTAGCTTTTCGCCATCTGAAAGGACTTCCATAAATGCAGAATTTGCTGGTAGTAAGAATGATCTCAATCTTTTTTCTACTATAGACGATAACGACAATAATGGTTTTGCCTCTCATATAGACATCCAGCAAACGGTATATCAAAAAGACAGCCTATCTACAGTTAATGCCTTTGCAAATTGGGATTATGTCCAACAAGAATTTGTAAATATCCAAAGATTATATAATCCAGAATTTAACAGAGACTGGAATCTTGATGCCAACCTAGCCAGTGTTAATGGCCTTCTTGTAGGTGACCAAAGTTTTTTAAGAGGAGGTATCGCCTATTCAAACAGCCAACTAGGCAGCCTACAATATACTTTTGAAAATCTTGATTTTAACGGTTTTTACTCCGGAAACCGACATAATATTGGAAGCACGATTGATGCAGGAAACCTCAAAGGAAGAATAAAAACAAGTCTGCTTACGACTAATGATATCAATTTTAGATCTGATTTTTTTAGACTCGCCAGCGCAGGGGTTTACGACCTAAAAAAGAAATGGGTAGGTGCAAAGTATTATACTGAAGACAATACACGTATAACTAAGGCCAATGACTCTCTCACTCCAGATAGCCAACGCTTTAAAATGTATGAAGGCTTTATTGGCGTAGGAGACAGCACAAAGGTATTTGCAGAGGTAGGTTATAGATTCCGAACTAATGATAGTTTGCGCTCAAATCGTATTGAACGTGTAAACACCTCTCAAACCTATTTTCTTAAATCGCAACTGCTTCAAAACAAGAAAACCAGCTTAGGATTATTTGTAAATTACAGAACCTTAGATTTTGAAGAGGCTACTAGAGAAAGTGAAAATTCTCTCAATTCTAGACTGCTCTATGACCAGCGTTTTGCAAAAGATATAATACAACTTAATACAATTTTTGAAACCAATAGCGGTACGCAACCTCAGCAAGAATTTACATTTGTAGCTATAGAAGAAGGACAAGGGACTCATACTTGGAACGATTACAATAGTGATGGCATACAACAGCTTGAGGAGTTTGAGATTGCACAGTTTCAAGATGAAGCAGATTTCATACGCGTTCTGCTGCCCAATCAGATTTTTATTCGCACGCA
>CAZXMY010000204.1:0-4931 GCA_964641325.1 uncultured Flavobacteriaceae bacterium
GCTTCGGCTAGTTCATTTTGAGATTTAAGAAGGGTGATTTCTTGTTCTTTTTTTTGAGTTTGGTATTTTGTTTCTAGCTGTTCTGTAAGATTTACTTGGTTCTGTTTACTCAGACTGTCTTTTAAAATAGCCAACCTATTAAATTGATTTACAGCTTCTTTATAATTCCCTTTTCCAGAATAGGCCAGAGCAAGTTTCTCAACAATTTCTTTGCGTTCTCCTAAGTAAAAACTTGTTCCTTTTTCAGGTATTGTTGCTTGAGCTTTATTAAATGCTAATATTGCATCATCGTAGTTCTTTTGTTTCAAGTGATAAATACCACTCGCGAAGTAATATTGATTTTTTCCAATCTTGTTAAATCCTGGTCTATTGACTATACGTTCAGATTTCTCTAATAGTTTGCTTCCTTTATTAAAATCTTCTTTATCTGCATAAGAACTGATTAGACCCGTATATACTTCGATAAGTTTGTTAGGTTCATTGTAGGATTCATAAAAGGGCAAAACACTTTCTAAATTGTTGATAACACTATCTCTTTCTTCAATCGCAGCGTAATAAGAGGCTTTTAGACGATTAGTATTTGCTATTCCGGCCTTATTGGAATTTTGAGTATGAACATCATAACTTTTTGCGAGATATTCTAATGCCTTTTCATTTTTTAATTCTATATAAATAAGAGCAATATTTTCTAATGATAATGAAAGATTAGCAGTGGTTTCGTTTTTGCTGTGATGTATAGAATCTACTTTAACATAATATTTTAGAGCTTCGGAATAGCTATTCTGACTATAATAGACATTGCCCATTACTACTAGTGCTGAGGTAACTAATTTCCAATCTTTTGCTTGTTCGGCAATTTGCAAAGAACGTAATGCATATTTTTTATAATCTTCGAAATTTTGTTGTGCTCTACTAAGAATAGATAGTTTTCTATATAAGTCTGACTGTAGTTTGTAATTTGAACCTCCTTGTAACATACTAAGACCTTTATCTACATAGTAAAAGCAACTGTCTATTTGTGAATTGTAGTAATAATATGTTGATGCTAGATTATAGCTTTGGGTTGCCAGCTCCTTATCCCTAGTTGTATCAGCTAGTTGGAGTAAGATGTCATTATATACTCTGGTGGAGTCTAAGCTAATCATTAGGTAATTTCTAATGAGACTGTTAAGTGTATTAAATTTGATTGAGTCTTCCTGAGTACGTGTAAGTTCAGTTTTAAGTGAATCTAGATTTGCACTCTGACTATATGAGTATTGCGTAAATAGCAATAATACTATTATTATTAAATATCGCATGGGTCTAAGTATTGCATTAAAGTTAGCAATTATAACAAAACCAATTACTTAGCACTTCGAATATTGTAACAAATACCTGTTACATATGTATTAATTGATGCGATAAAGGAGTACCGTCCTGGCATCACCTTGGGTAACTAATCCTAAATTTTTATCTCTTTCTAGATGTCCTAAAGCGCTTTGCGAAGCTCCGTAAATCGGAAAGTTATCTAAAAGAGCTCCGTTTGCATCATATACATAGGTCTGTGAGCTTTCTGTATTGGTACAAGAAATGTAGATATTATTTTTTACCGTAGAAATAGAAGGTGTAGTATACGAGCCATAGGGAAGCACAATTTTCGTATTGTTAATGTAAAGCATATTGTCGTTAAGGTACACACGTACTTTATCATTTGTAACTATTTTCCTGCCAGAACTATAGTCCGTAGCTTCTGTAATTACTTTGCCTTGTATAGTAATAATTTTCTTTTCTCCATTAACATCATAAGTAATAAAATTAGATCCTTCCTTATGAATTGCTGTTTCACCAAAATTAATTTTTTCGGCCACCTCTATTCTTGGTTTTCCGGTGCGACTCAAGATATTTAATGTGCCATTTTTTTCGGCTATGATAATATAATCTTTGTTAGCAATTCTTATATGTTGTGGAGGAAAAACGATTTCGTCTTGTGCTTTAGTAAAAGTAAATCCTGTTACTTTCTTTGCAGTTTTGTCATACATGCTCACTTGATCGGTTTGTGTAATGACGAAACGGTATTTTCGATTCTTATCATAATCGAAAATAGAAAGAGGTTGCGTGATTGTTTCTTTAAATCGTATGGGAAAAGGTGCTACATCATTACCATTTCTATCTAAAATATAAATTGTATTTTCTGTTGCAAAGGCGAGTTGCAATCTGCCATTTCTATACAAATCTACTTGCTGTATTTCTCCTAGAATAGGGCTATCTAAAGATTTTTTCCAGAGTATTTTTCCCGAATTACTCAATAAATAGAGCTGATTTGCTTGGTCTTGAAGTACAATATCCATTCCCTTCGTACGATGATTTTTCACCAGTTTTGGGGCAAGCATAATAGCTTCGTCTAACTTAGTGCTGGCAATTTGGGCTACTGTACCCTGCTGAAGTGGGCTTTCATTTTTATTGATAACACTTTGTAGATGCATAAAACCATTATCCTGTATGAGTTGTAAAGCTGCAAAAGGATAGCTTTCCAAGGATATGGCGTCCATAGCTTTTGCTTCTTTCTCAGAGACTAAACTTTCATAACTGATGGCATTGGTATTTGAGATATACAATAAGCTAGACGCTCTGCTCAATTGAGAAGCGGTGTTTTGATAGGCTTTGTTAGAGAAATAGGTAGCCTTGTTTTGATAATTTGCAATCATATTTTCTAAAGCTACGGGTTCTTCTGCAAAAAGATAAAAGTCATCTATCATAGAGTAATAGTTCACCTTAGGAAGTGGCAGTATGGTTGAGTACGCTTTCGCGAAAGCATTCTTTAATTTCTCATCACTTATTTTATAAATAGCTGTTTTTCTAAAAGTACTATTCAATTCTTGTTCGCTAGCTAAAGCCAGACTCGTACCTTCTGGATCTGCACTAATGGCCACCACCACATTGCCTTCTTCTAAAGAAACACGACCTACTTCCTGAAATGACTTAAGTAATTCTTGCTTCTCAAGGTCAAATTTTGAAGGGTCAATTTTTCTATAGCTTGCCAGATTGTTTTTAAAAATCTCCCAGTCATCATAGGTGAGGGAAGCAGCGCTTTTTGCTCCAATAGGTGTAATCTGCGCAATCTTATTGCGTTTAGGTTGGGTGTTTTTTAGTAATTCTAGATACTGATTTGTCGAGTCTTTTATAAGAATAACGCCATTTAACTTAATATCATTTTGCTTGAGATCAACATCTGCTTGCAGCCAAGAATAGGCTTTTTTAAAACGATTAGGTTTTGCAATAGGCAATACGGTATGCCATAAAGCATCGGCTTCACTGCCTTTTAATAATACACTTGCAACTGCCTTGTCACTAGAGGTGTTGTAGGCTTTAAGAAAGTCTTTATTATCATTATAAAAGTTCTCTTTTTCTCTTATCGTATTTTCTAATAAAAGTTGAGAAGAGCTAGCGATAAATGTATTGGCAACAGTAACCGTATAAAAAGAGGTTTCTTCAAAAACTACTTCTGTAATTTTTGAGTTTGTTGTTTGGATATCCTGTATCGTATATTTTAAGGAATCTGGATTAAAAAGTGTGGGTGTCTTTTTTGCTATATAGCTAATGTCAAAATCATTTTTTCCTATTTGCGTAAAAGTGATGAGCGATTCTTGATTGGGATTAAAATGAGAAATCAACGCCTCATATTGCGCCAGTTTTTTACCATAGTTGGTATCTGTATAACGATCTAATAGGTCATTATTTTGTAAGGCGAGTAGGAACTGCTCCAGATCTGGAATTTTAATAATAACGCTAGCTTTACGAGGGATAAAATCTATAAGATCTGATGAACGCTGTTCTTTTTGTGAACAGCCTAAACAAATCAATAGCAGTATAAGAGAGATATACGGTTTCATACAAGCGAGTTATATTCAAAAATACATACTTGTACAGGGAGATTCATGGGTAAGCTAAGGGAGTTATCTACGGGTTTCTTAACAATGCATTATTCATTAAAATCCAGCTCATATTGTTCTGGTAATAATCTAAAAGAGCTGCGGTGGTACTTGGTAATGCCATATTTTCGTATCGCGGCGCGATGTTCTTTAGTGGGATAGCCTTTATTTTTTGCCCAGTTATACATAGGGAACTCTTCGTGAATACGTTTCATATAATGATCCCTCTCTGTTTTTGCGATGATAGAAGCCGCGGCAATAGGCAAGTATTTACCATCGCCTTTGATGACACAGGTATGGGGAATATCTTTAAAAGGTTTGAACTTGTTCCCGTCTACAAGAATGTGTTGTGGGTAATCTTGCTTTTGCGAAAGCGATTGTATCGAAGCTTCTATACTTCTATGCATGGCTAATATGGAGGCATTGAGAATATTAATCGAATCAATTTCTCCCATCATAACATGAGCAAACCCAAAGGCAATGGCCTGTTGCTCTATAATAGGTTTGAGGATTTCTCGTTTGTTTTCTGATAACTGTTTAGAATCTGTAAGTATCTCATTTTTAAATTCTGAGGGTAGAATCACAGCGGCGGCAGTTACAGGTCCAGCCAAACAGCCTCTGCCGGCTTCGTCTGTACCGCATTCTATAAGATGTTTATGAAGTGAAAGCTTTAACATGGTTTTAAAACGCCAAAATACAGGAATAGCATTAAATAAAGTATTTTTGAAGGATTAATATAATTACATGAGAGTAGTACTCTTTCTTATTTTAAGTTTTCTTTCTGTAGAAGCATGGGCGCAAATTCCTCAATTGCAACGGCAACAGAATAATACCGGTACTCAGTTTCAGAATAGACAGGATGAATCTCCCAACAATAATGTGGTAGATTTTGTGAGACCGCCTATAGAAGATTATAAAGTAATTTCTATAAAACGAGATACCACTAATGTGGATACAAGTCTTACCATAGCCAAGGATTATAAGTTTAATTATTTACGTAAGGACCGTTATGGCCTTTTGCCT
>CAZXMY010000205.1:0-4919 GCA_964641325.1 uncultured Flavobacteriaceae bacterium
GAGATACGACTATAGGTGAAGGAACAAAAATTGACAATCAGGTGCATATAGGTCACGACACGGTAATAGGCCGAAAAGTATTAATAGCCTCACAAACCGGGGTTGCGGGTTGTGTGATTATAGAAGATGAAGTTACCATATGGGGCCAAGTGGGTATTACTAGTGGTATTACAATAGGTGAAAAGGCTGTAATTTCTGCGCAAAGTGGTGTTAGTAAATCCCTTGAGGGTTACAAAAGTTATTTTGGAACACCCGCCGGAGATTTTAGGGAAAAATATAAGGAAATAGCCAATCTTAGAATGGTGCCTGAGCTGATTGAAAAATTAAAAAACAGTAAATGATTTCAGAAGAGAAGAAAGTAGTTAGCGAATTCTATAGCTCAGATTTTTTTAATAAAAATTCGAATATTGAGAAGTTCTTACATCCTGAAATGGAATTATTTTGGAATGCCGCAGATGGATATTCACATATGAGGCGAGATGATATCTGGAAAGTTACTAAGGAAGCTGCGAAGTCTTTTGACTCTGTGCGCTGTGAGATTACACATTTATTACAAGAAGACTCTAACGTGACAATAAGATTCACCTTTTATATACGTACGATAGAAAACCCAAATGAAGAGATGCCAGTAGCGCATTTTTTGGCTATCTGGGAAATTAAAGATGGCCTTATGTATAAAGGATATCAAATGAGTCAACCCGCCGAAGAGGCTCGAGAAGCGATGATTTCATATGAAGGAATAAATTTATAGAATTCACTTCGAGAAAAGTGATTAAAGAAGTATTTTTGTCAAGCAAATTTTAAAGAAAATAGATGAGCGTTTTAGTTAATAAAGATTCAAAAATTATTGTTCAAGGATTTACAGGTAGTGAAGGTACTTTTCACGCTGGGCAAATGATTGAATACGGTACAAATGTAGTAGGTGGAGTAACTCCAGGAAAAGGGGGGCAAACCCATCTTGACAGGCCTGTTTTTAATACTGTGGCAGAAGCTGTAGATAAAGTAGGTGCAGATACGACGATAATCTTTGTGCCACCAGCTTTTGCGGCAGATGCTATAATGGAAGCTGCAGATGCAGGAATTAAAGTAATAATAACGATTACAGAAGGTATACCTGTGGCAGATATGATTAAAGCTGCAGATTATATTAGTAAAAAGGAGTGCAGACTGGTAGGTCCTAACTGTCCGGGTGTAATTACGCCAGGAGAAGCTAAAGTAGGTATCATGCCAGGTTTTGTATTTAAACAAGGCAAAGTAGGTATAGTATCTAAATCTGGAACGCTTACTTATGAAGCTGCAGACCAAGTTGTAAAACAAGGTTTAGGTATAACAACGGCTATTGGAATAGGAGGTGACCCAATTATTGGAACGACTACAAAAGAAGCTGTAGAACTTTTAATTAATGACCCAGATACAGAAGCTGTGGTAATGATAGGAGAGATAGGTGGTCAACTAGAAGCAGATGCTGCAAAATGGTATAAAGAAAGTGGCAGTAAAAAACCAGTAGTTGGATTTATAGCAGGAGAAACTGCGCCAGCTGGTCGTACAATGGGACACGCAGGTGCTATTGTAGGAGGTTCGGATGATACAGCTCAGGCAAAAAAAGCTATTATGAGAGAATGTGGTATTCACGTTGTGGATAGTCCAGCAGAAATAGGAAAAAAAGTAGCAGAGGTTTTATAAACCCTTGAGCCTTTAGATATAAAGAACCTCTCTTTTTCGAGAGGTTTTTTTATGGGGTTACCTATGGCTTTTGCTATCTTTGAGTTTTACATAATTTTGTAATATTGTCCGCTTTTCGCGAAAGCAAAATAGACAACAACACCTGATTATTTATGCAAGTATCAAAAAATAATAGCAATCTCCCTTTTATAATTCTAGGAATTGCGGCTGCAGTGTCAGGTATTATTATAACATACAGCGGAAAATATTTTTTTGGAATTTCCTCAACTATAGTAGGTATTGGTTTAGTAGTGCGCAATTACACAGAATATAAAAATAACAAAGAGTAATTTTAAAATACATTTATGAAATTATTAGAAGGGAAAACAGCTATAATAACGGGAGCCAGTAGAGGCATAGGAAAAGGAATTGCACAAGTATTTGCACAACACGGTGCTAATGTGGCTTTTACCTATAGTTCATCCATTGAGGCGGCAAACCAGTTAGAAAATGAACTTAATGCTACGGGTACAAAAGCCAAAGGCTATAAAAGCAATGCTGCAGATTTTGAACAAGCCCAAGAACTGGTTAAAAATGTATTAACAGATTTTGGTCAAGTAGATATTCTTATCAATAATGCTGGAATAACAAAAGACAATCTTCTTATGCGTATGTCTGAAGATGATTTTGATAAGGTAATTGAAGTCAATCTTAAGTCTATTTTTAATATGACTAAGGCGGTACAGCGTACGATGCTTAAGCAACGTCACGGCAGTATAGTAAATATGAGTTCTGTAGTAGGAGTAAAAGGAAATGCTGGTCAGGCGAACTATGCTGCATCAAAGGCTGGTATGATAGGTTTTTCTAAGTCTATGGCGTTAGAGCTAGGTTCTCGTAATATCAGAACTAATGTCCTCGCTCCAGGTTTTATCGAGACAGAAATGACCGCAAAACTAGATGAGGACACCGTTGCAGGATGGAGAAATGCCATTCCATTAAAGCGCGGTGGCTCTCCAGAAGATATTGCTAACGCCTGTGTTTTTCTTGCGAGTGATCTAAGTAGTTATATCACTGGACAAGTCATTAATGTAGATGGTGGTATGCTTACCTAAACCAAGCCCTAAGACACTCTTTACACCTTATGGGTACAACTACTTTTTTATGGATACTGCTTATGGCGATCATCGCCTTAGGGTTTGCTGTTTTTCAATACAGAATAGGTGTGAAATCTAAAACAAAAAGAACCTTAATTTATGGGTTTTTACGATTCCTTTCGGTGTTTGGGTTATTGTTGTTACTCATTAATCCCAAATGGACTCAGGTGGATTATTATGAAGAGAAACCTGTACTGGCTATTGCGGTAGATAATACCAAGAGTATCGCACATTTAGGGTATGATTCTATTGTAGATAAGGTTGTTTCTCGCTTTCGCGAAAGCAAAAAACTCCATGATAACTTTGATGTACAAGTGTTTAAATTTGGTGAAGAATTAGCGCTTTTAGACAGCCTTTCATATACGGATAAACAAACCAATCTGGCTACCGTTTTTAGTTCGCTTACTTCCTTATTTGATAAAGGGGTTTCGCCCACCATTGTGATATCCGACGGGAATCAGACTTTTGGAAGGGATTATCAATACGAAGCAAAATCGTATAATCAGCCTGTTTATCCTATTGTTGCAGGTGATACAGTGCAGTACGCAGATAGTCGGATAGAAAGGGTTAATGTAAATCGATATGCCTATATCAATAATAAATTTCCAGTCGAAATCTTTCTTAAAAACACAGGAGAACGCGCAAATCCTACAGCAAGGCTTACTATAAAATCCGGGAACAAAACGGTACATACAGAGTCTGTGCGTTTTGATAACAACACTACTTCTGAGATACGATCTGTACTATTGCCAGCAGATAAGGTAGGATTATCAACGTATACAGTAAGTATTAGTCCTGAATCCACCGAAAAAAACAAAGCAAATAATTATCGCAATTTTGCCATAGAGGTGATTGATCAAAAAACAAATGTACTTATCGTTTCAGACCTTATTCATCCGGATATAGGAATGTATAAGAAGAGCATAGAAGGTAATGCACTGCGTAAAGTGACCATTCTTAATACTACTGAAAGCGCAGGGAAACTTAATGAGTATCAGCTCATACTGCTTTATCAACCTGATGAGCAGTTTGAAGCTATCTATAAAGAGTTGAAAGCCCTTAATAAGAATCATATTGTTGTATCTGGAGCGCAAACCTCTTGGAGCTTTTTAAACAGTGCGCAATCTTTAGCTCAAAGAGAAATAACGGGTCAAACCGATGAAGTACAAGGTGTTTTAAATACTAATTTTTCTAGTTTTACTATTCCTGATATCGGATTTAGCGATTTCCCTCCATTATTAGGTGCTTTTGGAGATATTACATTTAAAAGCGAGGTTGATATTGCTTTATATCAGAAAATAGGCAACCTTACTACAGACCAAGCGCTAGTAGCTGCTAGTGATGCAAATGGCCAACGTGTGATTTATGTTTTTGGAGAAGGAATATGGAAATGGAGAGCGGAGAGTTTTAGAGATAGTGGTGGTTTTCAAGACTTTGATAATTTTATTGATAAGTTGGTGCAGTTTACAGCTTCTAATAAACTTAAAGACAGGCTGGAAATCTCCTACGATTCCTTCTATTATGGGAATAGTGCTATTAAAATTACGGCTCAGTATTTTGATAAGAACTATGTCTTTGATGGTAAAGCGGCAATGCAAGCGATTGTAATACATAAAGAGACTAAAGAGCGCTACACAGCTCCTTTTATCTTAAAAGGCAATTACTATGAACTAGACTTGAGTAATCTAGATGCAGGCTCTTACAATTTCTCGGTAGAGGTAAAGGATAAAGGTTTAACAAGGTCAGGCGGGTTTACCATAATTCCTTTTGAAGCAGAATTACAATTTTTAAATGCAGACACAAAGGCTTTACAGCAACTCGCAGTGCAAACCAGAGGAGAAATGTTTACGATTAACAAAGCAGAAAATCTAATAAATCGTTTGTCCAGTGACGAGCGATATCGTCCTATTCAAAAAAGCATTGAGAAAGTTGTACCTTTAATAGATAGAAAATGGCTCTTAGGACTTGTGGTCTTGTTCTTAGCCATAGAGTGGTTTATGAGAAAATACCACGGATTAACATAATAAATAACTAATTTAAAATTATTGAAATGGATAGATTACCTAAAATTGGATTACCTATAATTGTAGGTATCATTATTAT
>CAZXMY010000206.1:0-4880 GCA_964641325.1 uncultured Flavobacteriaceae bacterium
GCTCCCTATACCGGTAAGTAATTGTGCATCTTCAGGAAGTACATTCTTAACCGTTTCTTCGGTATAGGACGCTGGAACTTTTTTATCAAAGTAGTTTGTTAAATTTTCGCGTAAAGCGGTAGAACCATAGGCTTGGATAACACCATTTTGTACTTCAAAAACACCTGAATTTGCACTCTTCTCGACATTACCTATCGTACTAGGTGTAAATTTTTTATTGTGTGTAAGATGCTTGATAATACTCTTATTATCTGTACCACTCAGTATTGTTTCTGTAACAAAACGGGCACAATTAGATCCTACTTTCCCAAAAGCGCGATAAGGAACACTCCCTTGACCTTGTAGGCTATTAATATAGTCTTGGGCTTTTTTATAATTAATATCCTCACAAAGTGAAGCAACTAATCGTCCTGACCCATGCGTTTTTTCGGGATGCGCATCTAGCCAGAGTAAAAACTCCTCTAGATTCTCTAAAGTTCCATTTTGAATACGCGCTTTAAAGGGAATTTCTAACTCTACATCTGTATTTGGACCTCGCACTCTTCCTTTACTTGGTGGCGTGATGTATCTTCCAAAATCGTAGTAAAGCGCATTGCCTGTCTCATTTTCTATCAATACTAATGCAGCGTGACCGGCTTTAATATGCGTACGTGTACCTAAACCTACTAAAGGAAGTATTTTACACATAAGCTCATCAGACATCTTAACAAAGGTGTCTGGAAAAGCAAGAACTATTATTTTTCCTGTATACTTCAAACGGGGATCATTTCAAAATCTGTGGTATGTACTTCTTCCTTCTGAAAATCGTGATAGGTCATCGCACATACTTCTTGGTTTTTTACAACTTGCGTTACACTTACTGTGCCTAATTTGCCTCGATTCATACGTACATCTACATGTTCGTTTCCTTCTCCTGCTGTAGTATGAAAGCCATATACGCTCTCTGCACTCCAGTCTGTAGTTTTTGCAAAGGCAGCAAACCACTCCTTACGTTTAGACTTCATCACCGTATCGTATAGCGTAGAAGAGGACCATATTTTTGGTGTATTACCCAGTTCACTTATATGGGCTTTATATCCATCCCAAACAAGCTCTGTCGCCTGTAAGGTAGATTTCCAGTCTATGGCAATAATAGTAAAAGGTTCTATGCCTTGGTAATCAAAATCCAGAATGGCCTGTGAGACATCTTCTGCTTTAAGCAGTTCCTTTACGACCACGCCTCGGCTCATTTTATAATCTTGAACTTTTATATGATTTTCAAAACCGCCATTAAGAAGGCAAATCATCCTATTTTTTTCTGAAATCCCGATCCAACTTCCTCCGGCTACCGCATCTTTAGGAAACAGCATTTTCACTCCGTCTATATCGTAAAAACTTGGAGCCAAGGTCTTTCTGCCATAGGCTTCGTCGCGATTAGAGGTTAGGATAAAGTTATTATTTTCTAGGGGAATATAGGTAACTGTACACATTAAGATCTAAGTCGAATTTTAAGACTGCAACTTACGAAAAAGTTATGTAATAGATGTTAGACGGTAGTTGGTAGTTGTTAGACAGTAGTTAGGAGACGGTAGTTGGTAGACAGTAGTTGGTAAACGATAGTTGGGTGTTGGGTGTGGGAAGCCAGAAGCTGGAAGCTGGAAGTTGGTAGACGGTAGCTAGTAGACAGTAGACAGTAGTTAGTAGTTAGTAGTTAGTAGTTAGTAGTTAGTAGTTAGTAGTTAGTAGACAGTAGTTGGTAGACCTGGAAGTTGGAAGTGGGAAGATGGAAGTAGGAAGTTGGAAGTGGGAAGATGGAAGTAGGAAGCTGGAAGTTGGAAGTGGGAAGTGGGAAGCCAGAAGCTAGAAGCTGGAAGTGGGAAGTTGGAAGTAGGAAGCTGGAAGACGGTAGTTTGAAGATTGGGGATTTTGAGAAACACGAAGCACGAGACAGTATTTACAGGCTTAAGGTTAAAATGCTAAGAGCTACAATCCAAAGAGGTTCATTTTTGCATAAGCATAACGCCTACTTGTTATAGTCTTGCTAAACTGCATTAAATGGTTGTGAGAATTTGTAACTTTGGTTCATTAAAATTTTAAATAGATATAACCACCATGGGAAAAGGTTTTTTTCAAGTTCCAGTAGCTGTAAACGAAGATGTTAAATCGTATGCGCCAGGATCTCCAGAACGTGCCGCAGTAGCAGCCGCTTATAAAGAATTATTTAACGCACACACAGAGGTGCCTATGTATATAAACGGTAAGGAAGTGCGCACTAGCGACACCCGTACAATGCATCCACCACACGACCACAAACACGTAGTGGGCGAATACCATTTGGCTCAAAAATCACATATAGATGAGGCTATTGCCGGTGCTCTTGAGGCACGAACGGCTTGGGCAGAACTCCCTTGGGAACAGCGTGCTGGTATTTTCTTAAAAGCTGCAGAGCTTATTGCAGGGCCGTATCGTGCTAAAATTAATGCCGCTACTATGATTGCACAATCTAAAACGGTACACCAGGCCGAAATTGATGCAGCCTGTGAGCTTATAGATTTCCTACGTTTTAACGTACAGTTTATGACAGATATCTATAATGAGCAACCCGAAAGTACTTCTGGCGCTTGGAATAGATTAGAATACAGACCTCTTGAAGGTTTTATATATGCGATAACGCCTTTTAACTTTACGGCTATCGCCGCTAATTTGCCTGCCTCTTGTGCCATGATGGGTAATGTTGTGGTATGGAAGCCTTCTGACAGTCAGATGTTGTCTGCCAAAATTATTCTAGACATTTTTAGAGAAGCGGGTGTGCCCGATGGCGTGATACAGGTTGTGCACGGTGATCCAGTAATGATTACAGATACTGTGCTTGCTAGTCCTGATTTTTCTGGATTGCATTTTACAGGATCTACTCATGTGTTTAAGGACATTTGGAAAAAAATAGGTGAAAACATTCATAATTATAAGACCTATCCTCGTATTGTAGGAGAAACTGGCGGGAAAGATTTTATTATCGCACATCCAAGTGCTCCTGCAAAGCAAGTGGCCACGGCGATTACAAGGGGTGCTTTTGAGTTTCAAGGCCAAAAATGTAGTGCTGCCAGTCGTGCTTATGTGCCTGCCTCGCTATGGGAGGATGTGAAGAAATCTGTTATACAAGATGTAAACTCTTTTAAAATGGGATCGCCAGAAGATATGAGTAACTTTATTACTGCGGTGATACACGAGGGTTCTTTTGATAAACTAGCGCGTTATATCGATCAGGCAAAAGAAGATAAAAATGCTGAGATTATTGTAGGTGGTGGTTATGATAAGTCCAAAGGTTATTTTATTGAGCCTACCGTAATTGTAACTTCAGATCCTAAGTATACTACAATGTGCACAGAGCTTTTTGGACCTGTAATTACCATCTATGTGTATGAAGACAAGGAATGGAGCAATATGCTTAAGATAGTAGATGAAACGAGCGAATATGCGCTTACCGGTGCGGTTCTTTCTACAGATCGCTATGCGGTACAAGAGGCGACTAAGGCCTTGCAAAACGCCGCAGGAAACTTTTATATTAATGATAAACCTACCGGCGCAGTTGTAGGCCAACAACCTTTTGGTGGAGCACGTGCTTCGGGCACGAATGATAAGGCAGGATCTGCACTTAATTTACTACGTTGGGTAAGCCCACGTATGATTAAGGAAACTTTTGTAACGCCTACAGATTACAGATATCCTTTCTTAGGAGAATAGTATTTTTTTCGCTTTCGCGAAAGCGTTAAACCTAGTTTAAAAGGCTGTCATTAATTTGATGGCCTTTTTGTTGAGCTTATCACAAGGTATCTAATGGCTTTTGATTTCTGATAAGAGAGTTTGTGTTACCCTTTTACATACTTGTATTGTTTTCATGGAGTTATGGTATAGGTATTAGAACTATCCATCTACCACCTTTACTTTGTATGCATACGTAACAGCAAATAAATTGGCTATATTTAAAATCAAAAATATGGCTTCTCATTGAGCGCCTTTAGGCAATAAAGAAATGGAACTTATAAGTAGAAATAGAGCAATTGAAGATCAGGATTTTTTATCATTTCTCTATAGTTGGCAAAATGTAGGAAATCCAGCCGAAGATGATCCAATGTTAGCAGGTGAATATTTTGATGAGTCCCTAAATGAAATGAGATTTTTCTCTCAAGAGGAATTAGACAAATCCCGCCAAAAAGAAATAGATGATTTTAAACATTTAATAGATGACAAACCCAAGGTAGATTCCACTGTATTTGCTACCCTTGTCATTGATACTCCTGATGATTCAGATGAAATAGAATATGTAACAGATGTCCTTGCTACCTTAATTGAGTTACGAAGTTTGAAAATGATATTTATTCCACTGTACAAAACAAATTGGTTTAACGATGACGAAATTAAAAATCACGATCCCGTCACAAAAATCGCCTACAATAAATTAAAGAGCTTTATTGGGAAAGACGATTATAGGGATGGAATTTTAATATCATCAAAATCAGATTTAAAGAAATTTTTACCCCTATACTTTAACCTTGTTACAGCTAATTACATTGCGCATGGCTTCTTCTATTCAGAGAATCTAAAAACGGTATTCTCATACCATTACAGTGGAGAGTTATGGCAGTATTGTTTATCCAAAAAAGGTTTGAAACTTATTGAGGATTTTGTTAGAAGTAATAGTTTGATCGTAAACAAAAAATATACTACCTACAACGGTGTATGAAAATGCATTAAAACACATGTTACACTAAAAGGCTATTAGAGTGTGCATAGGATGTAGGAATTAGGTCAATATACGCATATCACTTTTAGTGATTATCAATGGATAACTGCGAACATCAAAAGCTATATGCCAGCTGACCACGTTTACTCTGTATTTATAT
>CAZXMY010000207.1:0-4873 GCA_964641325.1 uncultured Flavobacteriaceae bacterium
CCTAGAGCTAATGTAGCCAGTGGAACAAAAAATAACCAAATTCTAATTTCCTGATTTCCTAATAATTCAGCTAGATAATGACTAAATATTATTATTATCACTAATAATAATAAGCTTATTAGTATGGTAATAATAAAGCATAATTTTACAATCCCTAATGCATTTTTCTTTTGCTCCGGCAAAAGAATTGCTTGCTCATATCTACCCGTGGCAATAGTACCTGTGATCGTAGATATTGCTAAAAAAAGCCCTAAAATCCCAAAATCTTCTGGCGAATAAATTCTAGTCAATATTGGGCTAATCGCTAGAGGTATTGCCTGAGCAATTGTCGTACCCGTCATCAAGGTCACAACATTTCTCGTGAAATCAGACTTAAAAAAGCTGTTAAATAAATTCAATTAGATTATTTTGGATAATTGTGCCTATATAATCATTCCCGCAGCCACAGTTTCATGGGTAGCATCATCTATTAAAATAAAACTCCCCGTAATGCGGTTATCACGATACTCATCAATAAGCAATGGCCTTGTTGTTCTTACCTTAATACGCGCGATATCATTCATAGAGAGATCTTTATCCTTTACATCTCTAGCGTACGTATTAATATCAATTTTATATAGCACCTCTTTAATCATCGCTTTTTGCTCATTAGAGGTATGTAAAATGGTATACTTTGCGCGAGGTTTAGATGGAGAATTATGTAACCAACACAGCATCGCATCAAACTCCTGAGTGGATTCTGGTTTATTGTTAGTTTTTACAATCATATCACCTCTGCTTATGTCTATATCATCTGCAAGAGTAATACAAGCAGACATTGGAGCATAAGCTTCGTCTAATGCTCCTCCTTGAGTATCTATAGTCTTTATGACAGAAGTAAAACCCGATGGCATAATAGTTACCTCATCGCCTGGTCTAAAGATGCCACTTGCAACTCTACCTGCATATCCTCTATAATCAATAAAACCTTCACGCTGAGGCCTTATAACTGTCTGTACTGGAAAACGCGCATCTATCTTATTAATATCACTACTAATATGCATAGTCTCTAATGTATGCAGCAGTGGAGCTCCTTGAAACCAAGACATGTTTTCTGATCTATTTACCACATTATCTCCATTTAAAGCGCTTATAGGCAAGAAACGAACATCCTTTACATATAACTTTGAAGAAAACTCTTCAAACTGCTGCAAAACCTTCTGGTACGCCGTTTCAGAATAGTCTACTAAGTCCATCTTATTAATACAAACTATTAAATGCGGTATTTGTAAAAGTGAGGCAATAAAAGCGTGCCTTTTAGTTTGTTCAATAACTCCATTACGCGCGTCTACAAGAATTAAAGCCGCATTTGCTGTAGATGCCCCTGTAACCATATTTCTTGTGTACTGGATATGACCAGGAGTATCTGCGATAATAAACTTGCGCTTAGGCGTGGTAAAGTATCTATATGCCACATCTATTGTTATGCCCTGCTCTCGCTCATCTTTCAATCCATCCGTAAATAAGGCGAGATCTACACCCTCGTGACCTTTTCTTTTACTGGTGTTTTCAACGGCTGCTAGTTGATCTTCAAAAATCGCTTTAGAATCATAAAGTAATCTCCCGATCAATGTGCTTTTCCCGTCATCTACACTGCCAGCTGTTGTAAAACGAAGTAATTGATTATTGTCTATTTTCATTGTATGTGTTTGTTACGCTTTCGCGAAAGCTTAAAAATAACCTTGTCTTTTTCTATCTTCCATCGCCGTCTCACTGCGCTTGTCATCACTCCTATTACCTCTTTCGGTCTGTTTCATTGCAGAAACCTCTACAGCAATCTTCTCTAGTGTATCTGCATCTGATTCTATCCCGCCCGTAATAGTTATATCACCTAAAGTTCTAAATCTAATTTTTCTTTTGACAACCTCTTCTCCTTCTTCTAGTTTTAAAAATGAAGACATAGGAATCCAAGAATTACTGCGCCATACTACCTCTCGCTCATGTGCAAAATATAGTGATGGGATCGCAATATTTTCTCTTTGGATATAATTCCAAACGTCCATTTCTGTCCAGTTACTTATCGGGAAGGCTCTAAAGTGTTCGCCCTCAAAATGCTTTCCGTTTAAAATATTCCATAATTCTGGTCGTTGATTTTTTGGGTCCCATTGTCCAAAATCATCTCTATGAGAAAAGAAACGTTCTTTTGCTCTTGCTTTTTCTTCGTCTCTACGTCCTCCACCTATTGCACAGTCTATATTATTAGACTCAATCGCGTCTAGCAAGGTTGTTATTTGCAATGCATTTCTAGTAGCATTTTTACCTCTCTCTTCTGCAACGCGTCCTTGATCTATAGATTCTTGTACAGAACCCACAATAAGCCTCACTCCTAGGTCATCTATAAGGTCATCTCTAAACTGTATGGTTTCATGAAAATTATGACCCGTATCTACGTGCATTAAAGGAAAAGGAATCTTCGCCGGGTAAAAGGCCTTCTTAGCAAGATGTGTTACTAAGATAGAATCTTTACCTCCTGAGAAGAGGATTACTGGGTTTTCAAATTGAGCCCATACTTCTCTAAGTATAAAAATCGCTTCCGACTCTAATTCATCTAAGTAGTTTAAATAATATTTACTCATTGGTAATGATTAGTTTATTTTCTAGAAAGTGCATCACTTTTTGAACAGATTGCTCTAAATTTAAGATAGATGTATCTATCTCTAAATCTGGATTTTCTGAAGGTTCATAAGGTGCGTTTATTCCTGTAAAGTTAGTAATTTCTCCTCCTCTAGCTTTTTTATATAGACCCTTAACATCTCTAGCCTCACATACCTCTAGAGGTGTATTCACATAAATCTCTATAAACTTATTGTGTTTCACAATGTTTTTAATGTTCTCTCTATCTTCTCGATAAGGAGAGACAAAAGCTGCAAGTACGACTATCCCAGCATCAATCATTAGATTAGCCACCTCTGCAATACGTCTAATATTCTCTTTTCTATCTTCTGGTGAGAAGCTTAGATTTTTATTTAATCCTTGTCTAACGTTATCTCCATCTAATATATAACTATGTATATTTTTAGATAAAAGAGCTTTTTCTACCTCATTTGCCACTGTAGATTTCCCAGATCCCGAAAGTCCTGTAAACCAGACCACAAAGGAGTTATGACCTTTCTGTTGGTTTCTTTCTTTTTGAGTAATCCCAAAGTTATGCGCAATTATATTTTCTTTCATTTCAAGCGTAATACTTTAAAAACATAATTCCGAATTCTCCCCAAAGGTAATTTGAGCCAAATTCTCTCGTGCCCGTAATATAAGATAAACTTACTTATGGATTCTGTGCCCGCTATTGCCAATGCAATGGAATCAAAATTATCTAAAATTGCTCCTGCAATTACAAAGGTAGTGCTTGTAGCAATAATTCGCCACGAAATCGTCTTATATAAAGTTGTTTTTGTAGTGATCTCTTGACCTCTTCTTCTTCTTTCCCATATTCTTTCATGAACGTAATATA
Source organism: uncultured Flavobacteriaceae bacterium (assembly GCA_964641325.1). Lineage (GTDB taxonomy): Bacteria > Bacteroidota > Bacteroidia > Flavobacteriales > Flavobacteriaceae > Dokdonia. The sequence goes on from CAZXMY010000207.1 coordinate 3,491, forward strand.
TAGCGAGTTTAATTAAAAACTCAGAAAATCCTATTTTTAAAGCACTCTCTAGACTACAGCTATCAAAAAAGCAAGTCACCGCAAGCACGACGGCAATGGTATCTAATGTTGCAATAACGCGCCAAGAAATGCCTTTTAGTATACTTCTTATATGAGATGCCCTTATATACTTAGCCATTTAAGCAATAACTAAAAAATGAGGGTTTAAAAGATTTTCTTTATTATACTTTAGCGACAGTCCTGTAGTTCTATCTATCACCTTCAATCCCACAGCTTCGCAAATTGCTTGCCCTGCTGCAGTATCCCACTCCATAGTAGGTGCAAATCTTGGATATTCATGTGCCTCACCTTCTGCAACCAAACAAAATTTTAAGGAACTTCCTTTTGATACAATATTTACATCTCCCTCTTTCTTTAATGCATCTACATAATCCTGAGTGTCTTGATTTAAATGAGAACGACTTCCTACTATAAGTTTTGGCGGATCCACATAAGGACTAGGACTTATTTCCAAAGCTTCATTTAACAAGGTTTGTATTGAAGGAACGTCTTTTTTAACCACGACTTTATACGCAGTATTCATTGAGTCTCCCGTAAAATATAGCTCTCTTGTAACCGGAACATAGATCACCCCAAGTACAGGCTTCCCGTCTGACACTAATGCAATGTTTACCGTAAACTCACCATTTCTTTTTATGAATTCTTTAGTGCCGTCTAATGGATCTACGATCCAACAGGTATCCCATTGTTTTCTTTCTTTATAACTTGCATTTTTATTTTCTTCACTTATGATAGGATATTCTGTTTTTAACAAGTAGGAATTAATAACAGTATTAGCCTTTTTATCTGCTATTGTAAGTGGCGAATTGTCGCTTTTTATTTCTACGCTTATATCACTTTCATAAATCTTCATAATTTTATGACCTGCCATTACTGCGGCTTCAATGGCAATACTTAAGTAACTTTCTGGCATGTGTTTTATAGACTTTGTTAGTATGTATGCTAGTTATCTGGAATAGAAGCAAAAATGTTTAATATAGTTTAAAGAGTTTCTATAATTCCCTCCACAAACTCTTTATATAATTCGAAGTTTTTAGATAAATAAATCTAGTGACTGCAAAAACAAAACCTAAAACCATAAAAATGAACAATACAGTTAGGGCATCCTGGTTATCTGCTACCGAAGGCACTAAAGCAGGATTGATTATTGTAAAATTAGGAGTATCCTCCTCAATTTTTATACTCTGACTTACTCGTTTTTGTTCCAAATCAGAATAGAGGGCATATAACAATAAACTCTCATTTTCCAACTGTTTCCTAATAATTAAAGAAGATTCTGTTATATTAAAGCGATTACGGTCTATATAATTCGCCAACTTAAGT
>CAZXMY010000208.1:0-4816 GCA_964641325.1 uncultured Flavobacteriaceae bacterium
GGTTTATATCTAATATTGCAATATGACTATCATCTTCTGTAATGATATGTCCAGGTATCTCTCTATTGATGATTTTTGTAAAGATGCTTGCCATTGTATTAGTTTTGAGTCAGGATTAAAAGGAATCACGAATCACGATTAAAGGGAGTCTACGATAATTTTTTGAATCTATTTTTAGTCTTTTCTAATCTCGATACATTTTTTCGCCTTGCTCAAAAACACTCGATTACCATATTGTTTGTTTTTAGTTCAAAAAATCCAAAATATCCTATCGTTAATCCCTCGAGATCTCAACAATATCGAATTTCATAATTCCGCGAGGGACCTGGATTTCGGCTACTTCTCCTACTTTTTTGCCTAAGAGTCCTCTGCCTATGGGAGAATCTACAGAGATTTTTCCAGTCTTGACGTCTGCTTCGTTTTGCGCTACGAGCTTATACGTCATTTCCATCCCGTTGGTTTGATTTTTTATTTTTACTCGAGAATGCACCAAAACTTTACTGGTATCCAGTTGAGATTCGTCAATAATACGAGCGCTAGAAACGAGTTCTTCCATTTGCGAGATACGCATCTCTAGCATTCCCTGTGCTTCTTTTGCAGCATCATACTCGGCATTTTCACTTAAGTCTCCTTTATCACGTGCTTCGGCAATGGCTTGTGAGGCTTTAGGGCGTTCTATATCTCTGAGTTGATCTAACTCGTCTTTAAGTTTTTTTAATCCTTCGACAGTGTAATAGTTTACTTTACTCATCTTCCAGTATATTTTAATAAGTCGTTTTTGTATAAAAAAAGATTTCCACAAGGGTGGAAATCAAAAAAGCCCACATATAAGGGACTCTTATCAAATATACAAAATATTTATATCGCTATGTCGTTTTGTAGTAAATTGCGCTTTCGCGAAAGCGTCCAAAAAAAAATTCTATGCGTAACCTATTAATCTTTTGTACCGTATTATTACTAGCCATCGGATGTGAATCTGATGATAATAGCAATAGAAACCCATTTTTGTTTGATGCAAATTTTAATATACAACTGAGTACTATAGAGTCCTTAGATTTGGAAATCCCTGCGAATCCCATTTATACTCCGCTAGGTGGTATACGTGGTGTTTTTGTTATCAATACAGGGAGTGGCTTACTTGCGTGGGAAGCATCTGATCCTAATCACGCACCTAATGAATGCTCCACAATGCTTATTGAAGATGACAATATATCTGTACAATGCCAGTGTGACGATGGTCACAGTTATAGTCTCTTTACGGGACAAGCAGAAGGCGAAGCGCTTGAATTTACCATGCTACCTTATAGAGTTAATAATAATGGCGGAATTATTACGGTATCTAACTAGAGTGCTTAATTAGGAATATTCTTACTTTATGAAATGAATTCCTAAATCTGTCTTAAGAAAAAGGTAAAAGAAGTTTGGTCTTCTTCAATTAGAGCCCTTTTTTTTATATTCATTGGGCTGAGCAGATTATACTTATAATTCAATTAATCAAAATACATAAATAATGAAAAATCAACTACGCATTCTTGCGGTACTCCTTTTTATTACTGGGATTACTTTTTCTCAAAAATCTAGCGATTTACAGAATTCTACAAACATTGCAACGGCAAAAATCCCTACAGACCCTAACGTAAAAGTAGGCAAGCTGTCTAATGGTCTTACCTATTACATACGTAATAACGGCAAGCCAGAAGATAAAGTAGAATTGCGTCTTGTAGTAAATGCAGGTTCTATTATGGAGACAGATAGGCAATTGGGACTCGCTCATTTTATGGAGCATATGAATTTTAATGGCACTACAAATTTTGAAAAAAATGACCTTGTAGATTACTTGCAAAGTATAGGAGTAAAATTTGGTGCTGATCTTAATGCCTATACTAGTTTTGATGAAACGGTGTACATATTACCTATCCCAAGTGATGATCCGGAAAAGCTAGAAAAAGGCTTCCAGATTATAGAGGATTGGGCGCATAACACAACCCTTTCTGAAGAGGCAATAGATGGAGAACGTGGTGTCGTTTTAGAAGAACTGCGACTACGTTTAGGAGCAGATGAGCGTATGCAGAGAGAGACATTGCCTAAGATTATGTATGGTTCTAAATATGCAGATAGATTACCCATAGGAACTAAAGAAAATCTAGAGAATTTTAGCTATGACGATGTACGTGATTATTATAACACATGGTACCGTCCAGAATTAATGGCAGTAGTTGCCGTAGGTGATCTTGATGTGGCGACTTTAGAGCAAAAAATAAAAGATCACTTTGGGAAAATACCGGCTACAACAAATGGACAAAAACGTGAGGCGTACAAATTGCCTAATCACAATCAGACCTTAATCGCAATAGCTTCAGATCCAGAAGCCGCTTTTAGTAGAGTTGACATAATGTATAAGGATCGTAAAGAGGCATCAGTCTCAGAAACTATAGAGGATTTTAGGGAAGGATTAGTTCGTAATCTATTTTCTCAATTAATAAATAACAGGCTCAATGAGCTGCGCAATAGCGCACAACCTCCATTTGTTTTTGGCTTCTCTTTTTACGGGAATACTTTTGCCAGAACAAAAAATGCCTATCAATCTATTGCACAAACAAGTGCCGAAGGGCAGTTAGAAGGTCTTAAGGCATTGCTTATAGAAAACGAGCGTGTGGAGCGATATGGTTTTCAAGAAGGTGAGTTAGATCGTGCTAAGAAAAATATTATGGCGCGATTAGAAAAAGCATACAATGACAGGGATAAGGCAGAGAGTGGCCGTATTGTTGGACAATATGTAAATAACTATCTGCAGCAGAGCCCTATCCCAGGAATAGAGTGGAATTATGAAACCACAAAACGCCTAATAGATGGAATAACGATTAAAGAAGTTAGTGAACTTATTACGGCTTTTATACACGATGATAATCGTGTGATTACACTTACAGGTCCAGAAAAAGAAGGGCTTACGCAAGTAACCGAAGAACAGGTATTGGCACTTATTAGAGAAGTAGAGAATGGTGAAATCAAGCCGTATGAAGATGAAGCTGTAAGAGCATCCCTTATAGAAAAATTACCTGCAGAAGGAAGTATCACTGCTACTTCTCAAAATGACAACTTAGGCACCACTACAATGACCTTGTCTAATGGTGCTAAAGTCACGATTAAAAAGACAGATTTTAAAAACGACGAGGTGCTTTTCCAAGCTTTTAGTCCTGGAGGGACAAGCCTATATTCTGATGCAGAAATTCAAGCAACAAGTTTAGCTAATCAAGGAATTACACAAGCGGGAATAGGCGGATTATCGCTTACAGATATGGGTAAATTTATGAGTGGCAAAATTGCAAATGTATCTCCGTTTTTATCCAATGCTGCAGAAAATTTTAGAGGATCTGCCGCGCCTAAAGACCTTGAGGTTTTATTCCAGATGGTGCATTTGTACTTTACAGATGTAAATAAGGATGATGAGGCCTATCAATCTTTTGTCACTAAACAAAAAAGTTTTTTAGGCAACCTAATGGCAAATCCTAATTTCTTTTTTCAAGATAAGGTAGGCACTAGAAGGAACGAAGGAAATCCAAGATATACAGGCTTCCCTTCTCCAGAAAAATATGATGCTGCAGATTACGATCTGGCGTACACAAAATTTAAGGAACGTTTTGCAGATGCAGGGGATTTTCATTTTTATTTTGTAGGTAATGTAGATGAAAAGCAGATTGCTGCTTACGCGAAAAAATACCTAGCTTCATTACCAGGTTTAAATAGTAATGAGAATTACGTGGCTACGAAGTTTAGAGAAAAAGATGCCTACGATAAATTTGTGGTAAACAGAGGAACAGATCCTAAGAGTAGTGTAAGCATATCTTGGAGAGAAGAAACATCGTATGATGAAACCACCGAAATGGCAGCTAATGCCTTAGGTGAAGTACTTACTATAAAACTAGTCGAAAAACTTCGTGAAGAAGAAGGTGGGGTTTATGGTGTAGGTGCTAGAGGAAGTCTTAGTAAAATAACATTTACAGATTTTGATTTTTCTATCTCTTTCCCTTGCGGTCCAGAAAATGTAGATAAACTGGTAGCAGCTTCTCTTGCAGAAGTAGAGAAGATTAAAAAAGAAGGGGTAACGCCAGAAGATCTAGCTAAAGTAAAAGAAACCTATCTGGTGGCTCGTAAAGAAGCACTTCAAACCAATAATTTCTGGATTAATAATTTGCTCACCTTAGCACAAGAAGATCGCTCAGAGAGTTATATTCTAGATTATGAAAAAAGAGTAAATGCACTTACAGCAGACCAAGTGCAGAAGGTAGCTCAGAAGTTTTTAGATGATCAATACTTTTTGGCAATACTTATGCCAGAATAATCTGAGGTATTAATAATTTTTAAAGCTTGTTTATGGTAAACGATGTCGTTTGCTTTAGACAAGCTTTTTTATTTAAAATAAATAGGAGATGCATTAAACCCTATTCTTCTTCCAGAATACCTGCTAGTTTAAGCAAGGCGTTTTTAATTTTCAGCTCTTTTAAAATGGCAATAGCTATATCGCTACGCGCTCCTGTTTTGCAGTATACGACAATATCTTTATCGGTGTTTATTTCTTGAAAACGTTGAGGAATTTCGGCTAACGGGATGTGTAATCCGCCTATATGATATGCCTCTCTTTCCCAATTTTCTCTTACATCAAGTAGGTGATATACATTCTCTTTTGAGAGAACGTCTTCTAGAGAAATTTCGGTAGTCTTTTCTACGGTTTTTATACCACAAAAACTTTCATAACTATCTTCAAGTTTTGTGATGTTTGCATTTTCTGTTTTTTCAAACTGAAGTAGTAATTGACGAT
>CAZXMY010000209.1:0-4783 GCA_964641325.1 uncultured Flavobacteriaceae bacterium
CCCTTATCAATTGTACAGGCTGCACCTATATCTACATTATTCTTAATCACAACGCGGCCTCCAGATAAAAGTTTATCAAAACCTTCTTCCCGTTTTTTATAATAAAAAGCGTCGGCACCTAAGACCGTTCCTGCATGTATGGTTACCTTGTCCCCGATTACAGTATGGTCATATATACTCACATTAGCGTGTATTACACATTCTTGACCTATATGGACATGATTCCCTATAAATGCTCCTGGTTGTATTACAGTACCTTCTCCAATAACGGCGGTATCTGCAATAGTAGCTCCAGCACTTTCAAAAGGCTTAAAATGTTTTGTGAGTTTATTAAAATCTCTAAAAGGATCATCAGAGATTAAAAGTGCTTTGCCTTCAGGACAACTAACTTTCTTATTAATAAGAATGATTGTAGCATCACTTTCTAAGGCTTTGTCGTAATATTTGGGATGATCTACAAATACAATATCTCCTGCTGTTACCACGTGAATTTCATTCATTCCAAGTACTTCAAAAGAAGCATCTCCAACATACTCGCAACTGAGTATGGAAGCTATATTTTGTAGAGTTTGAGGGCTTGGGAACTTCATTTTTTAAATCTACTTCTTTTTTCCATAAATAATAGCCCTTGCAAATAAAAAGTGTAAAAATGGAATTTTAGAAAAGATAACGTCTAAACGATAACCTAATTTATTAATCCAATTTTTATAGTTTTTATCTCCAAAAATTTTGAGCGATATAAATCCTGTAATTACCGTAAAAAAGTCGAAGAAATAATGATCAAAAGTAAAATGTTTCCTAATGAACTTAAAATCCTTGCTTACTAAGGCATGTTCGTCTGGTGTACGTTCTTTCTTATTGAAATTTCTATACAGTTTATATAGCGGATTCATATTGAGAGGTTCCAAAAAAAGAATCTTTCCTCCAGGTTTTAATACCCTATGTATATGACCTACAGATTGTTCTATATCGAGATGATGTAAGATGGCTCCCCCATAAACGATGTCAAAATGATTATCGGGAAAACTAAGGTTATTAGCATCCATAAGAACAAACTCTGTTGCAAAAGGAAGATCTTTTGCATTGTCAATACCCTTATTGAGCTCTACCTGAGAAATATTGATACAGGTAAGTTTTTTTGGAACAACTCTACCTTTAATCCAAGTAAGCCAAGAATGAGACCCAATCTCTAAGACATTCTTATCCATAAAAACAGGCATAACTTCATCAAAAATTTTAGCCTCTCGCTGGTAAGAATAATAAAAAGAATGCCGTCTTAACTTTTTAATCTTAGTTCGATCTAGCTTATTCTCATTCCAGTACTCTGCTTCTGTTTTTGCAATGTCCTCGTTTGTTCGGGTGCTTGTGCTCATTATTCTTTCACACGCTCTTTATAGGTTCCTTTTTGAGTTTCTATTTTAATTTTATCTCCTTCGTTAATAAAAAGAGGCACATTTATGGTCGCTCCTGTCTCAACAGTAGCTGGCTTTGTCGCATTTGTAGCTGTATTCCCTTTTACTCCAGGCTCTGTGGCAGTTACCTCTAGAACAACAGATGCAGGCATATCTACAGAGAGCGGAGACATATCTTCTGAGTTAATGAGAATTGTTACTACTTCGCCTTCTTTCATCAGATCCGGACGATCTAAGGCATTCTCTTGTAAAGCTATTTGAGAATAATCTTCTGTATTCATAAAATGATAGCCTTCACCATCATTATATAAAAACTGAAATTTATGAGTCTCGACCCTTACTTCATCTATCTTATGACCTGCAGAAAAGGTATTATCAATCACTTTTCCTGTAGTAACACTCTTTAATTTAGTGCGCACAAAAGCAGGCCCTTTTCCTGGTTTTACGTGAAGAAACTCTATAATTTTAAAAATATCATGGTTGTAGTGAATACATAATCCATTTCTGATGTCTGATGTAGATGCCATAGGTTTGTTACTAGGTTCGCTTAGCGCGATATTATTATTTATAAGATAAAGTTAACTCCGCTCCTACCTATCGTTAGGCAGTTTCGCGAAAGCGTAATTCTTGTACTTCTATTTTACGAATTAAAATAGCCTTTCATAATACCACGTTGTGAATTACGAATAAATTGTAAGATCTCGTCACGCTCAGGAGTTGCTTCCATCTCCGCCTCGATAATCTGCACTGCTTGACTGTTGTTATAATTTTTTTGATACAGGATTCTAAATATGTTCTGAATTTCTCTAATTTTTTCAGTCGTAAATCCGCGACGTCTTAATCCAATAGAATTAATCCCGACATAACTCAGCGGTTCACGACCTGCTTTAACATAAGGTGGCACATCTTTTCTCACCAAAGAACCTCCTGTTACAAAAGCATGGCTTCCAATTGTGCAAAATTGTTGTATAGCGGCCATACCTGCAAGAACTACATAGTCTCCAACCGTTATATGTCCTGCTAGTGTACTATTGTTAGAGAAGATACAATTATTACCTACTATACAGTCATGTGCGATGTGGCAATACGCCATTATCCAACAATTCTCTCCAACTTGCGTTTTCATACGATCTGTGGTACCTCTATTAATGGTAACACATTCTCTTATGGTAGTATTATCTCCTATTATGGTTACCGTGTCTTCATCATTAAATTTCTTGTCTTGAGGTACTGCACTAATTACGGCTCCAGGAAAGATATTCACATTTTTACCAATACGCGCCCCTTCCATAATAGTGACATTAGAACCTATCCAGCTTCCTTCTCCTATAATTACATTGTTATGAATGGTTGTGAAAGGTTCTATCACGACATTCTTTGCAATTTTTGCTCCCGGATGAACGTATGCAAGTGGTTGATTCATATCTAAAGATTCTTAACTTTTACTATTTGTGCCATAATTTCTGCTTCAGATACGAGTCTTCCATTGGCATAAGCTCTGGCATGCATCTGGCAAATACCTCTACGAATGGGTGCCATTAAGTCTAGCTTAAATATAAGCGTATCACCTGGTACTACTTGTTGCTTATAGCGCACATTATCTATTTTTAATAAATAAGTAAGGTAGTTTTCAGGATCTGGCACCGTACTTAGCACCAGTATTCCACCTGTTTGAGCCATAGCTTCTATTTGCAATACACCTGGCATTACTGGCGCTCCAGGAAAGTGACCTACAAAGAAAGGTTCGTTCATAGTAACATTCTTAATGCCTATTACGTGAGTTTCTGTAAGTTCTAAAATTTTATCTACCAGTAAAAACGGTGGCCTATGCGGCAGCATTTCCATAATCTGATTTACATCTTTTACTGGTGTTGCATGTAAATCTACATCTGGCACATAGTTACGACGCTCCGTTTTTACAATTTTCTGTAGTTTTTTTGCAAATTGGGTATTTACAAAATGACCAGGTTTATTTGCAATGACCTTACCGCGTATTCTAATACCTACTAGGGCAAGATCACCTATCACATCCAGCAATTTATGCCGTGCAGCTTCATTAGGATGATGTAGGGTAAGGTTATCTAAAATCCCATTAGGCTTAACCGATATATGTTCTTTATTAAAAGCAACTCTCAATTTATCCATGGTCGCTTCTGAGAGTTCTTTATCTACATAAACAATCGCATTATTAAGATCACCACCTTTAATCAAACCATGCTCTAAAAGCATCTCAATCTCATGAAGAAAACTAAATGTCCTACTATCTGATATTTCGTCTTTAAATTCTGAAAGATGTTTAATACTTGCATTCTGAGTACCTAATACTTTGGTTCCAAAGTCTACCATTGTAGTTACTTGGTATTCGTCTGCTGGCATTAGGATAATTTCGCTTCCCGTTTCTTCATCCATATAAGATATAATATCTTTTACGACATATTCATCTCGGGCTTCTTCCAATTCTGTAATTCCTGCTTTTTCTAAAGCTTCTACAAAAAACTTAGAAGATCCATCCATAATAGGAGGTTCTGCTGCATCAAGCTCTATAAGCAGATTATCTATTTCTAGTCCTACACAAGCAGCGAGTACATGTTCTGTAGTTTGTATGGAAACACCATTTTTCTCTAGGTTGGTACCGCGTTGCGTATTTGTAACTAAAGACGCATCGGCAGGTATTACCGGTTCTCCTTCAAGATCTACTCTTTTAAATTTATAGCCGTGATTGGCTTCTGCCGGTTTAAAAGTCATGGTAACTTCTGCTCCAGTATGTAGTCCTACTCCTTTAAGAGTAATTACGTTTGCAATGGTACGTTGCAACGAGCTAGTTTTAATCATGTTTTATCTTTTTTTCCAATTGATTAACAGTTTTAACTAGTTTGGGCAAATTTTTAAAATGTACATAAGAACGATTCCAATCTGCATAGGCAAATGACGGAGAACCCTGCAGTACTTCATCATCTTTTATATTTCTACCAATTCCTGATTGCGCCTGGATGCGTACTCGATCCCCAATAATAATATGTCCTGCTATGCCTACTTGACCTCCAATTAAGCAATTTTTGCCAATTTTTGAAGATCCTGCGACTCCCGTTTGAGCTGCGATAGCCGTATGTTCTCCTATCTCGACATTATGTGCAATTTGAATCTGATTATCCAGTTTTACTCCTTTTCTAATTACTGTAGATCCTAATGTTGCTCTATCTATAGTCGTTCCTGCACCTATATCGACATGATCTTCTATAATAACATTACCCGTTTGCGGCACTTTTGCGTATTCTCCATTCTCATCGGGTGTAAACCCAAAACCGTCTGCACCTACAATTGCACCACTATGAATATATACCGTATTTCCAATAATGCTTTCCGAATATATT
>CAZXMY010000210.1:0-4771 GCA_964641325.1 uncultured Flavobacteriaceae bacterium
CTTCTAATGTATGTATTGTTAAATATAGTCTTAGAATGGGGAGATGTGCGCGACTCCGTTGGAATGTTGTAGTATCTAAAATCACTATTGGACATTCCTGTTGCATGCAAGATAGAATCTTGGACATGGTCTTCAAAAGTAGTACCCGCAACTTTCTCAATGATATAACCTAGCACATCATAACCTAGATTACTATAAGAATAGGTATTGGATTCTTTCATATAGCGGTCTAAATCTAATTGTATAAGATAGTTTTTGAGAGCGCTATCGGACTTGTTGTCGTTTCCCCAGTTGTAATTCCAGACATCAGCTAATCCAGAGGTATGATTTAACAATTGTCTTATGGTAATCCCATTTAATTGTTGGTTAGTACTTCTTAGCTCAGGGGCAATAGTTGTTATTCTATCATCTAAATGTAAATCGCCTTTTTCTATAAGACTCATTATCGCTTGTGCGGTAAATAACTTGCTGATAGAAGCGGTATGAAATATTGAATTTTCTGTTACGGCCTTTTTTGTTTTGATGTCATTTACCCCATAAGCCGTTGCATAAACTATTGTATCATAAGAGACGATTCCGATAGATATCCCAGGAATATCGTATTGGTTCATTTTTTTTGTCACCAGTTCATCTACAGCTATTTTTAATGAATCAGCGTCGTAAGATTGGCCGTAGAGCGTATCATTTAGTATTGTATGAGCTGCTAGAGTAAGCAGTACGTATGTATAAATAAATCTTTTCATATTAGAGTAATTTGTTATTTTTCAATCTCTTTTAAAAAGAAGTTGGCCAGCTTATGTACTTCTGCCGAAAAATCTGCGAAACTAGCCGTTCGAGCATTAATTGAAGCATCAATAACAAGATCATAGTCAGGAAAGAGCAATAAGAAATTCATTGAACCTTTACTCACACCACCGTGATGGACAATCCAGTAAGTCTGTTTTCCTTGATCTAGCAAGTCATTTTTATATTCTAGATAGGATCTAAAGCCTACAGCATACTCCTGTTCATTAACCTTACCATTAGCTAATTTTACTGGAGTCCAGAATTCTTTTTTAGTTTCTGGGTTTATAAACGTGCTATCTGTAAGCCAGGCGTTGCCTAATCTAACAAGATCGGATGGTGTAGAAATAAAACCGCCGCCAGCCCATTTGTAACTTAAGTTAATATCATAAACTTGCTCAAAAATGTGATACTCGCGATACCTACTATTTTCCATTTCATAAAAGGTGGCAAAGTGCTCGCTCTGGTTCCTCATATGATCTGCATAGGTGTCTTTCATCCCTAAGGGTTGGAATACATTAGCTTGCATATATGCTGGAAAAACCTCTTGAGTAGTTTGCTCTAGAAAGGCACTTGCGAGATTTACATCAAAAGTGGAATAGGCAAAATCTGTTCCTGGCTTATACAGCAAGTCATACTTGTTAAAGACTTTTAATCCCTGCGTGGCAGTAGTGAATTCATGACAATTACATAAAGTGTATTTAGCAGAAGCAAAACCAAAGTCTTCATAGTTTCCTATACCAGCAGTATGACTAAGGAGTTGTCGTATCGAGAAATTCCACTTCTTTTTAGGCCAGTTGTCTATGGTATCACCTATGACGGTATCCAACTCCAGAATACTATCTTGAATAGCAAGAGCCATGCCCGTGGCAGTAAGAGATTTAGATGTGCTACCTATGCGATATTGCGTTTTAGGCGTTGCAGGAATCTTGTTTTCTAGATTTTGATATCCTGCGGCAGCAGCCCATATGAGTTTGCCTTTATGTCCCACAGCTACAGAAAATGAAGGAACGTCCAGCCGTTGTGATGCTCCTTCTAATTGACGGCTTGCGTTATTAATTATGTCTTGATAATTGGGATTAATAACTGATGTGGTGAGAGGAGGTTTCTCGCTTTCGCGAAAGCGTGTAAACGTAGAGAAATAATAAATATTCCAAAGGATTAATAAACTAACTAGTACTCCTAAAGTACGCCCGAGACGCCTAGCTGCTTTGTTAAATTTAAGTCGTTTCATTAGACAAAAGTCATAAAGAAAAAGACCTCTTTATAGGATTGTAGACCAATCCCTTGCTTGTAGCGAAGAAAGAATGGCTGCCGTCGATCAACCAATTGGTCTACCCATAATAGTGATTGAGCATCGATAGGGGTGTATTGATCTATTAAACGTACTTTTAAGTTGTATAAAAGCTATTTTTGAATTTTTATAATCCCATGACAAAAATCTCAAAAGATCATATTATTTTTTGGCTTGTACTTCTGGGAAGTTTTTCTATCATTCCGTATTTTCAGGAAGAGAATACCTCTTCTTTATGGGCACTTGTGTTACAAAACACAAAGCGCCTTCCGGCGATGCTTCTGGCCGCTTATATTTTTAACGAACTGCTTATTCCACGGTATTATCGTAAGAATGAGTATGTGGTGTTTACCGTATTAATGCTTGCATTATTCTATCTCACGGCAGCTTTAGATCGCGTGATTAATGTCTATGTATATGAACCTTTGTTTCGCGAAGGCACTTTTAGTCAGGAGTCTGTTGGTATGATATTTAGCGATTACCCCTTTTTGATTTCCGGTTATCTTCCACCTATACTTATTGCGACTTTTGCGATGAATATTCAGAAAGTACTGCGAGAAAAACAACAGGCAGAGAGTCGTAACGCATCTTTAGAACGAGACAAAAATAGGGCTGAGCTCAATGCTTTGAAATCTCAGTTGCATCCACATTTTTTATTTAACACCCTTAATAATCTGTATGCGCTTACTGTCCAGAAATCAGATAAGGCTCCAGAGACTGTGGAGAAACTGTCTCAAATGCTAGATTATATTTTATATCAATGCAGTGATCGCGTAGTGCCACTTGAAAAAGAAGTAGAACTATTAGAAAATTATCTGTCTTTAGAACGACTACGTTATGACGATAATATTGAGATTGTTTTGGACAAGGCGTATTCAAAGCATACTCAAATAGCTCCATTACTTTTACTGTCTATTGTAGAAAATGCATTTAAACATGGTGCAAGTGCAAGTTTGGGTAAGCCAGAAATACATATTGATTTGCGAGAAGAAGGAGAGCAGCTTTATATTACAGTAAGAAATACAAAAAATGAGACCATACAATCACATGATACAAAATATACTAAAGGAATAGGTATTGCAAATGTTAAGCAGCAATTGGAAATTGTGTATCCAGATTTTGACTATGACGTGACAGATATAAATGGATGGTATACCGTCGCTTTGCGATTAAATACGACAAAGAGTTATGATTAAATGTATAGTAGTAGATGATGAACCGCTAGCGAGATCCTTGTTGGAAACGCATATTGCTCAGGTACCTTTTCTGGAGCATTTAGGTTCTTTTAAAAATGCAGTATTGGCAAGTGACTTTTTATCAAGAAATGTTGTTGATCTTATTTTACTAGATATACAAATGCCTATGATTACGGGTATCGATTTTTTGAAATCTTTACAAGCTCCACCCAAGATAATTTTTACAACAGCATATCGGGAATATGCTGTAGAAAGTTATGAGTTACAAGTAGTAGATTACTTGCTAAAACCAATCACCTTTAGCCGATTTTTTCAGGCAGTGAGTAAACTCAATATAGATCAGATAAAGGATAGTCCGAAATCTTCTCTTGGGATTGATCACATCTTTGTTCAGGTAAATAAGAAAAACATTAAGGTTGTATTAGACTCTATTGTATATGTTGAGAGTTTAAAAGATTATCTTAAGATTCATACTGTGACAGAGACCATCGTGGTGAAGGATCGGATATCTGCTTTCGAGAAAGTGCTGCCACAAGACAAATTTCTTCGAGTACATCGTTCCTATATTGTATCACTAGATAAAGTTACCGCCTTTACCCATCAAGATGTAGAAATAGGAAAAATAGAGATTCCTATTGGCGGAAGTTTTAAAGAACAAGTGTTAAGAACTTTAAAACCATCGTCGATTAAGAAGTCTTAATAAACGCTTTATTTATCTGTTGCACTATAATTATATGGGTCAAAAGACCAAGCCGGACATATATGTAATCTTTGATTTTTCATGAGTGTAAATCTGGCGAATTATTTTTACCTTTATCTATCTATGGAAATTGTTATTATAAAGGATAATTTAAATGTCTAGATTTTACACCTATAAAACTATAAACGCAGAGGCAGTTGTTATGACAAACTGTGTGCTTAATCAGATATCAGAAGGTGCTAAAATAGATATTGAAGACGTAGATATTATAGAGAAAATTGTAAAAACTCATTTTCAAGATAAACCATGGATTTATTTGGCTAATAGGGTTTTTTCTTATTCAGTTGATCCGCTGGTATATGAAAAGGCTTCACAACTTACTAATTTGGTTGGTTTTGGGATTATAGCATGTGGAGATGAAGCAAGAAAGTCTGCCGAATATGAACAACACTTCACAAAAAAGCCTTTTGAAATATTTAAAAATATAACCCAAGCGCTTGTCTGGGCAGATAAATTATGCTCGACTACAAATTCAAACTTGCACCGAAAGATAAGGTAACTTGATTGTTAAGTTGCTGTCTAGCAAATTCTGTTAATTAAAAATCTTCATCTGTTGTTTAGCTGGCTAGGGGAATATTTCCTTCACTAAAGAAATAGCGAACACTTATAGAGATGTTTTCTTAAATTTCATAATTAAGGATAGAAGAAATACTCTTTACTTGACAAATTTGAGTCTTCTTAAAACTTGGCGGCCCTATTTCCTTGATATACCAGAGCATATAGTATAGTACAAGCGAT
>CAZXMY010000211.1:0-4726 GCA_964641325.1 uncultured Flavobacteriaceae bacterium
TCTGTATCATCATGGCTTTTTAAAATATGCCTTATGTGCCAATACAGTTTTTCCTGATAGCTATTCACTAGCGAGGTAAAGGCTCTATCAGGATTAGCTCTTAATTGTTTTATTAATTCTTCTTCGCTTATGATGATTTGCTTTATGGTTTAGACCTTTATTTAATATAAAGGTTTAATTATATGTTTAGAAACATCTTTGAATGTTAATTTTTAAATGTAACCCTATGTAAATCAAATAATTTTATCGACGAAATACATAAAACAACGATAAAATGCACAAAAAATTTGGATAACTTGTTATTTGATATTACATTTGACCCATCATTGTATATTTGAACAAGGAATTAAAAACCCCCAATTTTAGTTTCTGATTGAATTAACCCAATTTGATGTTATACGCCCCAAATGTAACATCAAAAGTAAGTAAACTTAACCTAAGAAAGGGCTATCCAACGGATAGCCCTTTCTGATTGTATTATCTTAAGGTGTATTATTAATCTAATGATTGCATAGACACTAATTTATGGTACATGCCTTTTGCAGATAGAAGTTCTTGATGTTTGCCTTGTTCTATAATTTGTCCTTTTTGCATTACCAGAATAGTATCTGCATTTTGAATGGTACTTAGTCTGTGGGCAATAACAATAGAGGTTCTATTTTTCATCATATTCTCTAACGCTTTTTGTACGAGTTGCTCACTCTCTGTGTCTAGGGCAGAGGTAGCCTCATCGAGAATCATAATAGGTGGATTTTTCAGAACAGCCCTTGCAATAGACAGCCTTTGTTTTTGTCCACCACTTAATTTGTTCCCGCTATCTCCTATATTAGTTTCAATACCTTGAGGTAAGTCTTTTACAAATTCCCAGGCGTTTGCAATTTTTAAGGCGTCTATTATCTCTTCATCTGTTGCTTTTGCAAAACCTAGATTGATATTGTTACGTACACTATCATTAAAAAGGATGGCATCTTGTGTAACCAGACCCATCTGATTTCGTAAACTCTTTTTAGTAAGGTTTCTTATATCCACTCCATCTATAGCAATGCTGCCTTGATTTACATCATAAAACCGAGTAAGTAAGTTTGCAATAGTACTTTTACCTGAACCTGATTGTCCAACTAAGGCCACTGTATGGCCTTTAGGAATAGTTGTACTGAAGTTGTGAAGTACGTTTTCCTGCTCATAGCTAAAAGATACATTATCAATCTTAATTTCTTGCGAGAATGGCATCGCCGTTTTAGCATCTGGTCGATCTGCGATTGTTGTATCTGTTTCTAAAACTTCTAGTATGCGGGCCGCTGCGGCATCTCCTTTTTTAATCGAGTAACTAGCTTTTGCAATCGCCTTGGCTGGAGTTAGAATCTGATACGCTAGTCCCATATACGCAATAAAAGTAGCTCCATTAAGACTATCATCTCCACTTAGAACCATATTACCTCCATACCAGAGTAAGGTGCCAATCACGGCAATACCTAGTACTTCACTTACAGGAGATGCTAAGTTTTGTCTATGGGTAAGATTGTTACTATAGTTTTTAAACCGAGTTGTAGATGCCTCAAATTTATCCAGAGTCCTTTGCTCAGCACTAAAACCTTTAATGATTTTAAGGCTTGCTAAAGTTTCCTCCACTAGGGATAAAAAATAACCTTGTTCTTCCTGAACTAGATTAGACTTCTTCTTTAAGGATTTTCCAATACGCGATATAATCAATCCCGCAATTGGGATAAAGATGAATACGAACAGCGTAAGTTGGGGACTAATAAAAAGCATACTTGCAATTGCAAAAAGTATATTTAAAGGTTCTCTTACAAATAATTCAAGAATCGATAAAAACGAATGCTGTACTTCTAGCACATCTGAAGTAATTCTTGCTATCGTATCACCTTTGCGCTTTTCTGAGTAAAAACTCAAATTTAAATGCAGTATTTTTTTATACATCACATCTCTAATATCCTTTAATACTCCATTACGGAGGTATGTGATAAAGAAGTTTGCGAGATAGCCAAAAACGTTTTTGAAAAAAAAGACAACAATCACTACAAAAACCATGATTCCAAGTACGTATACATCACCATGCTCATCAATTTTTGTATTAATAAAGTAGTTTAGGCTGTCTTCTAGAAATGCTTTTGCATTTTCTGATTTCTCATAAGTAGGTTTTAGTTTTATTGGTTCTACTTGCTTAAGTAAAACCGTAAGCATAGGAATAAGGGAGATAAAAGATAATGTCCCAAAAAGAGCATACAGAATATTAAATAGTATGTTAAGCGCTCCATACTTTTTGTAAGGAAGAGCAAATTTGAGAATCTTTTTAAAATAATTCATAGTGTCGTGTTACACATTATCGCCTTCTATATGACTGCTTGAACAGGGAATAGGCTCTTATACTCCTAGGTCACTTTTTATGCCAAGTATTCGTTGGTCTAAAATAGCTGAAATACTGTCATATTCCTCTAGAGAAGTTAATGGCTCGTTCACACTAATGTAAAATTTTATTTTAGGCTCTGTACCGCTAGGTCTTGCCGCAACTTTGCTTCCGTTTTCAAGATTATAAATAAGAACGTTAGATTTCGGTATTTCTATAGGTGTACTTCTGCCTGAAACGATATCCTTTTTTATAGAAGATTGATAATCTTCTATAGAAATTACTGCACTGCCATTAATCATTTGTAAAGGATTTTCTCGCAAGTTGATCATAGTTTGCTTTATTTCTTGTGCACCCTTTTTTCCTTTTTTTACAAGAGAAATAAGGCTTTCTTTATAAAAACCGTGTTTGAGGTATAGGTTTTTGAGCTTCTTAAAAAGAGTATAGCCGTTGGCCTTAGCTTCTGCCGCAATAGTACAGGCGAGTAGGGAAGCGGTAACCGCATCTTTATCTCTCACAAAATCACCTACCATATATCCAAAACTCTCTTCTCCACCTCCTATAAAATGTTGTTGCGGGTGGTCTTTTATCATTTTTGCAATCCACTTAAAACCGGTAAGACCTGTTTTACACTCCACATCATAAGAAGCAGCAAGGCGATCCATCATGGGAGTTGAGACTATTGTTGAGCCCACAAACGGTTGATTGGGTTGTGTTTCGCTTTCGCGAAAGCGTTCTAAGAGATAATCTGTCATTAGAATCATAGTCTGGTTGCCGTTTAAAAGCTCGAGCTTACCTTGATCCCCTCTTACGGCAATACCCAGTCTGTCACAGTCTGGATCTGTACCAATTACAATGTCTGCCTTAGTTTTTTCTCCTAGTTCTAATGCCATTTTTAGGGCAGCTGGCTCTTCTGGATTGGGTGATTTAACTGTAGGGAAATTTCCGTCTGGCTTGGCCTGTTCTTCTACAATATGCACATTTGTAAATCCTCCTCGCTTTAAGGTTTCTGGTACAGCTGTAATAGAAGTACCGTGAAGTGAGGTGAACACAACGGTTAGATTTTCTTTTGCGGCCACAGATGTGTTAAACGAAACATTTTTTACACTTGCATTAATAAATGCATTGTCCAATTCCTGATCTATTAAAGTAATATTCTCTGGCACAGCGGCGAATTGAATATCGTCAAAATCCAAAGAATCTATGCCTGCAATGATTTCTTTATCCTGCGGCGGTACGAGCTGCCCTCCATCTTGCCAGTACACCTTATAACCATTATACTCAGGTGGATTGTGGCTCGCGGTAAGTACTATACCACAGTGGCAGTCTAAGTACCTTACAGCAAAGCTAAGCTCTGGAGTGGCTCTAAGGGAAGAAAATAAGTATACCTTAATCCCATTAGCCGAAAATACGTTTGCGACCACTTGCGCCAAGGTGTCACTGTTATGCCTACAATCATATGCTATGCATACTTTTAACTGTTCTTGAGGGAATTGTCTTTTAAGATATTGTGATAGTCCTTGGGTGTTTTTACCTAAGGTGTATTTATTAATACGGTTGGTTCCTACACCCATGACACCTCTCATTCCGCCTGTTCCAAATTCTAGATTCTTGTAAAAACTGTCTTCTAATTCTTCGGGATTAAAAGCAATAAGCTCTTTAATTTGTTCTTGCGTTGTAGCGTCAAAAAAATCAGTTAGCCAGGAGTTGGCTTTTGCAAGGATATCAGGATTGTGATAAATCATAAAAAAGGCTTTGTACAAAGTTACGTTTTTGTGTTAATTTTTATCGGGAATTACGTTAATAATGATAGAATAAACGATATTTGAAATAATGAGGTATCTTGTTTATTTTCTGTGTTTATTTAGTTGTACGCTATGGGGCCAAAGAGATGCTGCGCATTGGTATTTTGGCAACTTTGCGGGTTTAGAATTTAATACGGGTACACCTCAAGCTCTTGATAACGGTGCTTTGGATACAACAGAGGGGTGCTCTGCAATTTCTGATAAGGATACCGGGGCTTTGCTTTTCTATACTGAGGGTACGACCATCTGGAATAGAAATCATGAAGTAATGTTGAATGGTACTGGTTTGTTAGGAAGTCTATCTTCTACTCAGTCTGCGGTTATTGTTCCGTTGCCAGGTAGTGACACCTTGTTTTATGTTATTACTACAGATGTTGTGCAAGCCTATCAAAATGGGGGTTCTGGTAATGGGATTAATTACTCTATTGTCTCTATCACAGGAGATGGAGGGCTAGGAGAGGTTATTGAAAAAAATACCGAGATTTTACCACAGGGATCAGAAAAAATATCTGTTGTGGAAACGGCAGACGGACAAAATTTTTGGATTGTTATACAT
>CAZXMY010000212.1:0-4711 GCA_964641325.1 uncultured Flavobacteriaceae bacterium
CCCTAATAAAGCCTTACCGCATTATGATTATATCTCTTATGAAAAAACTATTATTACAGATAGCATTGCCGCAGGTTCGCATTCCTATTATAGTGAAAAAGTAAGCCATCCTTCCTATTCTCAAGAACACGGTTTTATAGAAGATGTAATTGGCTTTGAACTGGCTGGATTTTCAGAAATACAATACCAAGTCCTGGCTGTAAATTTACAATCCCGCTCTTTTTATGATTCTGATTTTGTGATTTTTAATACACGCTATGCAGGAATACTCTCTCGAAGAGGTCTCAAAAATTATAACTACAGCACAATACTTCGCAGCGATAGCCTATATCGTATAGGCTTTAGCCCTAAACGTCCTCGCGCAATCCCTGGGCTTACCGGCTATATGGATCTAGACCCAAAATCCCTAGCGCTAACAAAAGTAGTGGTCGCGGTTCAGGATAAAATTGACCTCGAGCTCACGCAAACCTATACCTATTCTGAAGAGGCGCAACTCTATTTCCCAGAAAGCCGAAATCTTGTCCTCGACAAAGGAGAAAGCGATCGTAATTTTTCCTTCTTTGGAGGAAAACTATCTGTTGGAACATTGCAGTCTGGAGATATGGACCACGTTCAGGATAAAAAGTATTTGGTCTCCTTGACCAAGAACAGCTCTTTTTCGCTTAAAGCGAAAGAAAAAAAAGGCTCTCCTTTTGCTATAAGGATTGCACCAGATGCTATAAATCAACCCGATAGCTTTTGGACACAATATCGCATTGAAGCACCTTCTCAAAAAGATGAACGCAGTTTTACGGACATCGAAAGTATCGTAAAAGCCGAAAATATAGAACGGAGATTAGGTACAATAAACAATTTTAGCATTGGATATTATAGTGTGAATTTTTTTGATTTTGACCTTACCTATCCTATTAAGTTTAACAATTTTGAGGGGCTGCGTCTTGGTTTAGGTGGCGTTACTAACGCTGGATTTTCTGAACGTTTTAGACTAGAAGGCTATGGAGCTTATGGTTTTAAGGATCAAGAATTTAAGTATGGCATAGGTGGTGGTTACCTCGTAAATCCAGATAAAAATTTCTGGATTAGTCTTACTTTTAATAACGATCTAGAAGAAGTAGGGAATTATTCTTATCTCACAGACCGCCGCGTCTATTCACTATTCGAACCTCGATTAGTAAATATTAATCTTTTCTATAAGCACCGTACACTACGCACTAATTTTGAATACCGGATTGCCCCAAAACTATTGTCAGAATTGCAAATTGCCCATAGACAAATTGATCAAACCACACCCTATCGTTTTGTAATTGACAATCAAGAAATAAGCGATTTTTCGATTACAGAAGCTACAGTGGGAGTGCGATGGAGTCCAGGCAGTAAGTTTATGAAAACTCCAGAAGATGTCGCAGAAGTATATGATGGATTTCCCAAAGTATCTGCTCAACTCTCACAAGGCTTTGATGGTTTAGGTGGAGATTTTAACTTTACAAAACTAGGAGCAAAAGCATTTTATAGAGTGGACAGACTTAACAAAAGTGCTACAGAAATTTTGATAGAAGGCAAAATAGGTTTTGGCGATTTACCTATTACACATCTTTTTCACGCCTTCCCAAATGCACCTACCAAAGAGACTATTTTACAGCGCTTCTCTGTTGCTGGTGTTAATAGTTTTGAAACTATGTTTTTTAGTGAGTTCTTTTCTGATCGATTATTTACCGCTCAACTCAAACATCGTTTAAAACCTTTTAACTTAGGCAGAAGATTTAAGCCAGAAATGGTTCTTATAAGCAGGTTTGCTATAGGTGATATACGTAATCCTCAAGATCATCTTGATATCACTTTTGAATCTTTGGATCAAGGTTTTACAGAATCTGGTTTTGAGATAAATAAGCTTTTCTGGGGTTTTGGAAGCAGTTTAACCTATCGATATGGCGCCTATCATTTGCCTAATTTTGAAGACAATATCGCCTTTAAATTTACATTTAATTTAAAGCTATAGAATTAGAACTTTTCTTCATGGTTATTGCCTGCAAAAAGAATACCTTTGTGGTAGCAAGAAAAATCAATGGCTAAGTTTTTAAGTTCTGGATTTTGGGTAGGTGTAGCGAGTATTATCTTGCGTTACAGACTACTTATTCTTATTCTTATAGCCTTATTTACTGTTTTTCTTGGATACCAGTGGCAGCATATGCGATTTACCTATACAGAGGCAAATCTTCTTCCAGACGACCACGAAGTAAATCTAGAATACAATACGTTTTTAGAGAAGTTTGGTGAAGAAGGGAATCTCATTGTACTAGGCATTAAAAATGATAGCCTATTCACGCCTGATGTATTGAATAAATGGAATCGCTTAAATGCAGATATTAATGCAGCTCCCGAGATAACCCTTACCATCTCTTTACAAGATTTAAAACTACTAGACAAGCAAGAAAATCCGGCGCGTTTTGATCTAAAATCCTTTATGGGCGATAGCATTACTTCTAGAAAAGAAGCGACGGATTATAAGAAGCAATTGTTTAACGACTTGCCTTTTTACGAAAACTTAATATATAATAAAGAAACAGGCACTGTACGATCTGCCATTTATTTAGATAAGAGTATTGTAAATACACCTGCACGCCGCGATTTTATCATAAATAATCTAAAACCTCGTATAGAAGCTTTTCAGAAAGAGACCCAGTTAAGTGTTCGCACCAGTGGTATGCCCTATATCCGAACCTTAAATTCTCAAAATATTATAGATGAAATCCAATGGTTTGTGGGAGGCGCTTTACTCGTTACTTCCTTCCTGTTTTTCTTTTTCTTTAGATCCTATAGAGCTACTATAATAGCGATGATTACCGTAGTTATAGGTGTTATGTGGGCTTTTGGATTTTTAGGCTTGCTAGGGTATGAAATTACAGTCCTCACGGCGCTTATCCCACCACTTATTATTGTGATAGGAATTCCCAATTGTATTTTTCTCATAAACAAATATCAGCAGGAGTACAAAAATCATGGTAATAAAGCCAAAGCCTTACAAAGAGTAATTTCTAAAATAGGCAATGCTACCTTAATGACTAATGTGACTACAGCTTCTGGTTTTGCCACGTTCATACTTACTGAAAGCTCACTACTTAAAGAATTTGGGGTTGTGGCTAGTATCAATATTTTGGGCATCTTTTTATTATCCCTATTAATTATTCCCATTATATACAGCTATATGCCGCCTCCTAAAGAGAAGCATTTAAAGCACTTAAGCAAGAAATGGATAGAAGGTTTTGTAGACTGGATGGAGCGTATGGTACGCAAGCAGCGCATTGCTATTTATACAGTAAGCATTTTACTTCTTATTGCGAGTATAATAGGTATTTACCTGATACGTATTTCTGGAAGTCTCATTGAGGATATGCCTAAAAAAACGGCATTCTATAAGGATATCAAATTCTTTGAAGAAGAGTTTGACGGGATTATGCCCCTAGAAATTCTTATAGATACAAAACGCAAAAAAGGGGTAATGAAACTCGCCACACTCAAAAGAATGGATGAGCTAAGCACTCTTATAGAAGAACAACCTGAGCTCTCAAAACCTATCTCTGTAGTGAATCTAGTTAAGTACGCGAAACAAGCCTATTATAATGGCTCGCCTAAGTATTACCAACTCCCTAGCAGTAATGAGCGTAATTTTATTTTGCCCTATGCCAGTAGTTTTTCTGAAAGTACCAACCTAATGGGTTCTTATGTAGACAGTACAGGACAATATGCCCGTATCACAACTTTTATGAAAGACATAGGAACAGATAAGATGGAACGTGCAGAAGATAACCTACGTACAAAAATCAAAACACTGTTTCCGGCAGACCGTTATGAGGTCACCCTAACGGGTAAAGCCCTTGTTTTTCAAAAAGGAACCAATTACCTGGTCATGAATCTTGTAATAAGTCTCTCACTGGCGATATTACTCATTGCCCTTTTTATGGCATGGATGTTTCGATCTTTCAGGATGATTCTCGTTTCCCTTATCCCTAACCTACTTCCTTTACTTGTAACTGCTGGAATGATGGGCTATTTAGGCGTACCTATTAAACCGTCTACTATTCTTGTTTTTAGTATTGCCTTTGGGATATCTGTAGATGATACCATTCATTTTCTCGCAAAATACAGACAAGAACTTAAAGCTAATAACTGGCGTATTAAAAAATCTGTTTATGCCGCTTTACGCGAAACAGGAGTTAGTATGTTTTACACTTCTATTGTTTTGTTTTTTGGTTTTTCGGTGTTTATGATTAGTAGTTTTGGAGGTACGGTTGCTCTTGGAGGTCTTGTGAGTGCTACCCTATTATTTGCTATGCTCGCAAATCTATTATTACTTCCGTCGCTACTGCTTTCGCTTGAGCGTAGTATTGCCAACAAAAAAGTTTTAAAAGAACCCGCTTTAAAAATACTACCAGAATCCAACAAGGACATTCCAGAAGAAGATACATTATAACTAAATTTTAGCTATATTTTTTCTGCATTCATTTCGGCCGACTAACCGAAAAAATATTTTAGCGGAACAAAAAATTCCTGCCTTTGCAAACAGGAATTTAAGCTCTACATAACAAATCCCCCAATTTGCCACTCGAGATATTTAACGTATTATTTATACGTCTAAAGTAAGTTCTTATTTTTCAGGACGAAATACCCAGTATTGGGTATTTATCAACCTTCACTGTACGCTATTGCTTTAAGT
>CAZXMY010000213.1:0-4691 GCA_964641325.1 uncultured Flavobacteriaceae bacterium
AAATGTAGCAGAGACGCTTAAAGAAATACGTCGTGCACTTATAGATGCAGATGTTAATTTTAAAACGGCTAAGGATTTTACAAACAAAGTAAAAGAAAAAGCTCTTGGACAGGATGTATTAACCACTTTACAGCCAGGACAGTTACTAACTAAAATTGTAAAGGATGAGCTTGCAGAGCTTATGGGCGGTGATGCTGCAGGAATAAACCTTTCGGGCAAGCCTAGTGTTGTCTTAATGTCTGGTTTGCAAGGTTCGGGTAAAACTACTTTTTCAGGAAAACTGGCTAATTTTCTTAAAACTAAAAAGACAAAAAAACCCTTATTAGTTGCCTGTGACGTTTATCGTCCAGCTGCGATTGATCAACTTCATGTGGTTGGAGATTCGATACAAGTAGATGTGTATTCTGATCGTGATACAAATGATCCAGTAAAAATTGCTCAGGATGGTATCGCTTTCGCGAAAGCAAACGGCCACAACGTAGTTATTGTAGATACAGCAGGACGACTGGCAGTAGATGAAGCTATGATGACCGAAATAGCAAACATACACACAGCCATCTCGCCGCAAGAGACACTTTTTGTAGTAGATGCAATGACAGGGCAAGATGCTGTGAACACTGCCAAAGCCTTTAATGACATCCTTAATTTTGATGGTGTTATTCTTACCAAATTGGATGGAGATACTCGAGGTGGTGCAGCAATTTCTATTAAATCTGTCGTTGATAAACCGATTAAGTTTATTGGAACGGGAGAAAAGATGGAAGCGATAGATATTTTCTATCCTTCTCGTATGGCAGACCGTATTCTTGGTATGGGAGACGTGGTATCCCTTGTTGAGAGAGCTCAAGAGCAGTTTGATGAAGAAGAGGCTAGAAAACTTCAAAAGAAGATTGCCAAAAACCAGTTTGGTTTTGATGACTTCTTAAAGCAAATCCAGCAGGTCAAGAAAATGGGGAATATGAAAGACCTTATGGGAATGATTCCTGGGGCTGGAAAAATGATGAAAAATGTAGATATTGATGATGATGCGTTTAAGCATATAGAAGCGATTATTCACTCTATGACTCCTGGAGAACGTACCAATCCTTCTAGTATAAACGCAAGTCGCAAAAAACGTATAGGTAAAGGATCTGGAACCTCGGTACAGCAGGTAAACCAGCTGCTTAAACAGTTTAATCAAATGAGCAAGATGATGAAGATGATGCAAGGTGGTGGCGGTCGTAAAATGATGCAGGCCATGAGTCGTATGCAACGTTAATGCAAATACAATACTTTATAAAACCCAATCCATGACAATTCTAGACGGAAAAAAAACATCTAATGATATAAAAAACGAGATCAAAACTGAGGTCTCAAAAATGAAAGCTAATGGTGAGAAAGTACCTCATCTTGCCGCTATTATTGTTGGGAATGATGGAGCCAGCCTAACCTATGTAGGCAGTAAAGTAAGAGCCTGTGAGCGTGTAGGTTTTGAGTCTACTTTAGTAAAAATGTCTAGTACAACGAGCCAAATAGAGTTACTTGACAAGATCCACGAGCTTAATGATAACCCAGAAATAGATGGCTTTATCGTACAACTTCCTTTACCTCCGCAAATCGATACTCAAAAGGTGCTACTTGCTGTGGATCCTTGTAAAGATGTAGATGGTTTTCATCCTACAAACTTTGGAAAAATGGCTTTGGATATGAGTACATTTATTCCAGCCACTCCTTTTGGGATATTAGAACTGTTAGAAAGATATCAAGTAGAAACAAAAGGTAAGCATACCGTGGTGATAGGTAGAAGTCATATCGTAGGAAGACCCATGAGTATCTTAATGGGGCGCAAAGGATTTCCTGGTAACTCAACCGTGACCTTAACACATAGTCATACTAAAAACATTACTCAAATCACTTCCCAAGCAGATATAATTATTACGGCTCTAGGAGTGCCTGGTTTCTTAAAAGCAGAAATGGTAAAAGATGATGCGATAATTATAGATGTTGGAATAACTAGAGTGCCAGACGAAACCAGAGAAAAAGGATATTATATTACTGGTGATGTAGATTTTGAGCATGTTAGTAAAAAGGCATCCTTTATTACTCCAGTTCCTGGCGGTGTTGGTCCTATGACCATCGCTATGCTGCTAAAGAATACCTTGCTTGCCTGCGAGAGACATAGGGCTTAAATAATAATTACTGCTTTTTTGTCTGTGCAAGCATGGCAGCATATGCTGCACCAATAATACCTGCATGATTTTTAGTTTGTGCGACTACAAGAGGAATGTCTGTAGTAAGAAGATGTTCAAATAAATCCATTTTTGTACTAATACCGCCACCAATAATGTAGTGATCTGGTGTACATATGAGTTCTACTTGTTTTAAGAAAAAATCAAACCGTTTTGCCCATTCTTCATAAGAGAGCTCTTCGTTTTTGCGAACGGAATTGGAGGCATATTGTTCTATAGGCTTTGTACCCCAAGGAATCCTTCCAAACTCAAAATTAGGGATGAGTTCTCCATTATAAAAAAGACCACTACCTATTCCTGTGCCTACGGTAATAACCGCAACCATTCCTTTTAGGCCTCTGCCTGCTCCAAAATTCATTTCGGCAAGGGCGGCAGCATCTGCATCATTTATTACGGTACAGGGAAGTCCTATTTTTTTCTCAAATAATGTGTCAATCTGAACATTTAACCAACTAGGATCCATATTGCCATATGCTTTTGCTTTTCCATTAACAATTACAGTTGGGAATCCAAATCCTACAGGACCCGTCCACTTAAAATGATGCACCAATTCTTGTACGCACTCAGCAACAGCTTCAGGCGTAGCGGGTTGTGGTGTGGGGATCCTAAAGCGTTCTGCGAGGTAGTCTTCTGTTTCTAAATCTACAGGAGCTCCTTTTATGCCAGTGCCACCTATATCAATACCTAAAATTTGCATATAGTGTTGGTTAATCTCAAAAAAAGTGAAGATACTTATTTTAGCTTAATTGTAAAAAGAGAAATCGCTTACAGGGAATATACTTTGCATAAGGTTTTGGTTTTTTTCGCGAAAGCAGTATCGAAAAACAGAAGCCATTAAAACATTGTCACTACAAATCAAGCCATTGTTTAAAGGCGGCGGCTTTATTTTTTCCTATGATAATATCGATATCCGATTCTGGATTTACCTGAATTTTAAGCTTACTGTTGCCAAATTTTGTAATGGTCTCTATAGCAGATATCGCAACAATTATTTGTCTATTTACTCTAAAGAAAAATCTAGGATCCAAGTAGGAGTAAATTAGATCAAGACTTTCTCCTGTGGTAGATCGCTTGCCATCTTTGCGCACCACATAGGTAATGGTATTTTCTACATAAATATGGGAGATATCTCCTGTGGATATGGATAAGATTTCATTGCGCACATAGGTAATAATACGTTGCTTTGTGCTTTTTGAAGGGGATGCGTCGTCTGTTTTATTTTCTTGATCTTCTTCCTGATCTTCTTCTTGTTTTGCTGCCTTATTATCCTGAATAGTATTTAGGTTTTGAGTCAAGCTTTTTTGGTAATTTTCTAGAGAGGCATTAAGTTTAGAAAGGTTGAGTACTCCATCTTCCAACTGAGAACTTTTTAAGTCAAGCAACTTTTGATAGTATCTGCCAACTATCCCTAAGCTTATAAGAATAAACAAGAGAGTTATTAATCCTATTATGGCTAGGGAAGTGTACAATCTACTCTTATAACTAGCCGCTTCTCTTAGCACTCTGGCATTATTGAGATGACTGCCTATTATCCAGTCAGAATCGGGTACAGGAGTAAGTAAAATAATACTAGAAGTTGTTTGTTTTGACTTGTTAGCATACACAAATTTTCTAAGAATTTCTCCATCAAGTTCTTCTTGAGGCTCTAATTGTAGGGCATTGCTTTGTACGGGTATTTTTCCAATTTCTTTCTTGTTGGGGTAACAAACATATTTTCCTGACCAGTCTAAAATAGAGTTAAAGATAATTTGACTGTCTGTAGCCGTTATGCTTTTTTGAATTCGCTCCGTTATTTGTGTCTTAGCCGGATTATCCATTATTCCTTCACTCATGGATTTTAAAATCATAGCTTCATGTTGCGCGGCTTCGATATCTCTGCTTAGTACATTTTCCAGATGCACTCTTGTGATAGAGGGAGCAACAATAATCACTACACTACAATATAGTAGGATATAACCTATGGATATGTAAAGATAATAAGGGTAGTTTTTCATAAAATGATAGCTATAACCGCCAAGCTAAATTAATATTTTACAATGCAATAGTTGTGATTTTGGAATTCCAAGTTTCCTTTTTAAAGTTGATATTTCCGTTTGGGTGGATTTTTGCTTTATAAATAGTGTTATTATCCAAAGATAAACCTAATTTTGAGCGATAAGTGGGATGATAAGTCACTTAGAATATCCTCAAATATCTAGAGAGCTACCTTTTGAATACAAAAGTTAAAATAAATGTCACCATTGTAGTAATAACTTGCATTTTGTTGGTTTTTATAGGGATTTCTGTATTCTCATCAAAAGAAGTAGATGTTAGTAAGATAAAAACTGAATTAGCCATTGATGCTAGTACTTTTCTAAAAGATTTCAATAGCAATAATACTCATGTAGAAGCAAAATATATTGAAAAAGCGATTGAAGTAGAAGGGTTTCTTCATAAAATTACCTTTAAAAATGAGACTTATAC
>CAZXMY010000214.1:0-4674 GCA_964641325.1 uncultured Flavobacteriaceae bacterium
ATATAAATACCAGTTGATAAGTCTGAAATATCCACAGTGCTATTATTACGTGCAACTCTTATTTCTTTACCTAGGATATCGTAAAGAGTTACGCTATCAATATTTTCTGAGCTTACTATTTGAAATGTATTTTGTACAGGATTTGGCAAAATAGAAATGGAATTTACAAGCTTGTTATCTGCTACACTCAGTGCTTGTCCTACAACAAAGTTGAGTGTTCCTTCTGAGATATCACCTGTTTGACTAAGCCAGATGGTATAATCACCTGCCGGTAATGGTGGTGTAAATCCTGTGGCGCCAGCTAGTAATCCCATAGCTTCCAGAATATCTCCTCCTATACTAGCAGTTCCATAAGTGGTTCCTCCAATCAAATCTGCAGGGTCTGGATTGTTAAAATCCAAATTTGTAGAGGTACCACTATCTATACCTATAAAAGCAATATCATCTGAAGATATATAATCTGTCACAATAATTTCTTGCAGTTCAAAATCTTCGGGAACTGTAAATGTAAAAAAGTCTACATCCCTAGGATTTCCTACTTGGTTTGCTATGAAGATATTTTCTGTATCTGCTTCTAACACAAAAACACCGGAGGGATTACTGCCTTCATCTGAGAGATCTCCGTCAATCCCTTCATCCCATATTTGGGATTGTACAGTGGTTAATAAGAAAGCGAATAATAAGGTAAAAAGTAATTTTGTTTTCATGGTTTCATTTTTAATAGCACGATTAGTACGGTGTTAAAACTAGTCCTTACAGTTCTTTGACTCATTTGTTATATGTAATTCTGCCTACTATTTTTGGCATCTAGCCTATACACTGGATCTTTTCGCGAAAGCATAAATAAGATCTTGAATTTACATTTCTCTTGGCTTTAAAGAGTCGTAGTCTTCATCTAAGTTATCTTGCTTTACTGATTTTTTTGAATACCTCTTCTTAGATTTTAAAGCGCCGTGGTCGTTTAGGCTGTTATATGATTCTGTGGTATGAGCCTTATTAGGAATATGACTTGTTCCACTCATTTTGTTCCATAAAGGGACGCCTAAAAAATTGCTTAAAGTAAGCGCATCCTCCTCTATACTGGCTTGATTGCCGTGATCAATAACATTGTATCTGCTACCATCTTCAAAAACGATATTAATTTCATAGCTATAATAGGAGCTTTTGTTTCCTCTAATGTACTCAGGAATAATTTGAAGGGCTTTGATGTTTTCTAGTCTAAAACTGTTTTTATCCTTGGTTTGGTGCAAGCTAAGTTCTCTTTTTTTCTTTCCTTTATAGAAATATCCTGTTTGCTTATTAAAAACGACTAATCGATTCATTTTTAAAAAAAGCACAATTCCAACACCAAAAAAAAGTAATGGAATAATTAGAAAGGGTATAATCATAGGCTTAAATCCCTCATCTATAAACGAAAAGATTGCACCTATAATAAAGGCTAAAGGGAAGAACATAAAAAATCCTAGAAATAGTTTACCAAAGATGGATGCTACAAAGTGTATTTCTAATGAAGAGATATGTTTTAATGTTTTGCCTTTAAAATTGGAGCCGCCATCAACTAAAGGAGACCAACTGGTTTTAGTGGCTAGTTCATCATTAAAAACACTTGGATCAAAAGGGGTAGTCTCTTTTGACGCGGTTAATTTGGATATAAAATCTAGAACTCCCATTCGTAAATATACTTAAAGCTTGTCCTTTAAATAGCTTCCTGTTAGGGATTTTTTGTTTTTTGCCACTTCTTCAGGTGTTCCTATAGCTACGATAGTACCACCTTCACTACCACCACCAAGGCCTAGGTCTATGACGTAATCTGCACATTTTACAAGGTCCATGTTATGTTCAATTACAATTATACTGTGTCCTTTTTCTATTAGAGCCTCAAAGGAGGCTAGAAGTTTCTTTATGTCATGAAAGTGTAAGCCTGTTGTAGGTTCGTCAAAAATAAATAAGGCTTTGTCCTTTGTGGTTCCTTTTACTAGAAAACTAGCGAGTTTAATACGTTGTGCTTCTCCGCCCGATAGGGTAGAGGAGCTTTGTCCTAACGTAACATAGCCCAATCCTACATCTTGAAGCGGTTTGAGTTTGCGCGTTATTTTGGCTTCTCCGCTTGCACTAAAAAAAGACACGGCATCATCTATAGTCATTGTGAGAATATCATCTATATTTTTCTCATGAAATGTAACCTCAAGAACTTCTTTCTTAAAACGTTTTCCTTTACACGTTTCACATTCTAGATGTACATCTGCCATAAATTGCATTTCTATTGTTACTTCTCCTTCTCCTTTGCAAGTTTCGCAACGACCACCATCTACATTAAAAGAAAAATGTTTGGCTTTATAATTTCTTATTTTGCTGAGTTTCTGGTTTTCATACAACTTTCTAATATCATCGTAAGCCTTAATATAGGTTACCGGGTTAGAACGTGATGATCTTCCTATTGGGTTTTGATCTACAAACTCGATAGTTTTAATATTTCCAAAATTCCCTTTGAGTTCGGTAAACTGCCCCGGTTTTTCTCCATAACCGCCTATAGATTTGAGTAGTGCGGGATAGACTATTCTTCGTATTAGCGTACTTTTTCCGCTTCCAGAAACGCCGGTTATGGCTGTAAAAGCACCTAAAGGAATGGTGATATCAATATTTTTTAAATTATTTTCTCGGGCACCTACAATCTCCACATTATAATTTGTAGTTCTTCTTTTTTGCGGAACTTCGATCATTTGCTTCCCATTCAAGTATCCTGCTGTTAGCGAATTACTTTTAAGTATGGTTTGGTAATCACCAACGGCTACGACTTCGCCGCCAAAAGTACCCGCTTCTGGCCCTATATCTATAATGGTATCTGCTGCTTTCATGATATCCTCGTCGTGCTCTACCACGATTACGGTATTACCTAGGTCTCTCAAGGATTCAAGAACTTCAATAAGCTTTTCTGTGTCTTTGGGATGTAAGCCTATACTGGGTTCATCTAATATATACATACTCCCTACAAGACTACTTCCTAGGGATGTGGCTAGATTAATACGTTGGGATTCTCCACCAGAGAGCGTATTGCTTTTTCTATTGAGAGTAAGATAATCTAAACCTACTTTAGACAGAAATTCTAACCGTGAATTTATTTCTTTTAAAAGGCGATTAGCAATCGCCTGATCGTGACTGCTTACCGTAAGCTCCTTAAAAAACTGAGTTACGTCCTTTAAAGGAAGACTTACAAGGTCTACAATAGTTTTTCCTCCTACAGAGACATAGGTCGCTTCCGGCCGAAGTCTTTTCCCTTTACAAGTAGCACATTTTGTTTTGCCGCGATAGCGAGATAGCATTACGCGATTTTGAATTTTATACGCTTTAGATTCTAGAAATTCAAAAAACTGAGAAATCCCCTCGAAATGTTCATTGCCTTCCCAAAGTACACTTTTATCTTCTTCACTTAATTCGAAATAGGGTTTGTGAATGGGAAAATCAAATTTATAGGCACTATTTACAAGCTGGTCCCTATAATAACTCATACTCTCACCTCTCCAAGGAAAAACACAGTTTTCATACACAGATAAGGCTGTATTAGGTATAACGAGATCTTCATCAATTCCTATTACATCACCATATCCCTCACATTTAGGGCAAGCACCATAGGGATTATTAAAACTAAATAAGTGCACATTAGGTTCCAGAAATGTAATTCCATCTAATTCAAACTTATTTGAGAATTCTATTAGCTCTCCAGAATCTAGATGCTCAATGTTAAGTACTCCTTTACCTTCAAAAAAGGCTACTTGTACTGCATCTGCCAGGCGATTAGAAAAATCCTCATCCTCAGGACTTGTTACTACACGATCAACTACGAGGTAAAGCTCTTTTGTTTTTAGTTTTGCTCCCGTTTCTATAACTTCATTTATGCGTACCACTTTATCTTTAACCTTAATACGCGCATATCCTTGTTGCAGTAAAGCAGATAACTTATTATCCAGCGTTCTACCTTTTTCCAGAATAAATGGAGCAAGAAGCAAAAGTTTTTTTCCTTTTTCAAAAGTATTTACGTAGCTCACCACATCTGTTACCGTATCTTTTTTAACTAGATTGCCAGAAACGGGAGAAATGGTTTTACCTATACGAGCAAATAATAATTTTAAATAATCGTAAATCTCTGTAGTGGTTCCTACTGTACTTCTTGGATTAGTACTATTTACTTTTTGTTCAATAGCGATTGCTGGGGCAATACCTTTTATATAATCTACTTTAGGTTTATCCAAGCGGCCTAAAAACTGCCTGGCATAGGAAGATAAACTCTCGACATAGCGACGTTGGCCTTCTGCATAAAGGGTATCAAAAGCGAGGCTAGACTTCCCAGAACCGGACAATCCTGTTATCACGACAAGCTCATTTCTAGGAATAACAACATCTATATTCTTAAGATTGTGAAGTTTTGCTCCCTTAATTATGATATTTTCCTTCGGATTTACTTGGGTAAGTGCGTCTGCCATTTTTTGAGTGTGCTCTTTGTAACAAAAGTACGAAGGGATATATTAATAGTATGGGTTTTGCTTTCGCGAAAAGCAAAAATCTGCACTTCTATATTTAGGATAATTTTAACGCACCCAGATGTAAGTTTAACAGTTTTGGCACAATAAATGTCTTTATTATTTTGAGTTTTGAAAAGAATTCTTATATATTTACCGC
>CAZXMY010000215.1:0-4669 GCA_964641325.1 uncultured Flavobacteriaceae bacterium
ATTAAACCCAATGCCTGGTGCTGGTTGTAAAACGTCGCATACGAAGGCAAGCATATTTTTTTCTTTGTTTTGTTGCGCTTTCGCGAAATTTTGAGCCACTGCCTGTCCGTCTATATCGGTTACAATAAGATGGGCGTTACTATCTAATGCTCTGGCAAAAGTACCGTCATTGCCTCCTACATCTATAATACGTTGCGCCTGTAAAGGAGCTACCCAAGATTTTATAAGTTGTTTTTTGGCTTCAAAAGCGGCGGCATCATAATTGGTCTTCGTATAATAATCTCCCCACTCTGTAGCTTCGTTACTTTCTAGGTTTTTGATATAGTCATACAGACTATCTAAGATGTTGTTTTGCGCTTTAAGCGAAAGCTTTGCCACCTTAGTTTCTGCCTTATAGTCTTCTTTATACTTGCCTTCCATTTTGGCGAGCAAGTGAATGTTCGTATACAGCGTAGAACTCAGTTTACTTTTTGAAGGCAATAATGAAGCAATAAGTTTTACGGGAATCCCATCAATATGGGTTTGCATCATTTTAAGGATGTCGCTCCCGTGATATTTAGCGAGAACTAAAGGCCCAAAAAAATGCGTAATAAACTGCTGATAGGCTCTCCAAGGTGTATCTTTTTCATAAAAATCAAAAGACAAGGTATCTATAAAAATGGGAGCGCCTTGATACATCGTCACATTATAAGCCGAAGCATCTTTAAGAATAAAACCTTTAGTAAGCGCATATTTCTGAATGCGTAAGGTGAGTAAGGCAGCCTGCTTATACTGCTCAAAACTCCACTCATAGGGATTGGTAATAAACGGAATAACCTCTGGCGTGAGGATAATTTCTTCAGTAGAAACAGCGGTTTCTGTGTGAGGGATGAGCAAGCCTTTTCGCGTAAGCGTATCAAAAACACCTGCCTCTTTTAAGGCTTCATATGGCTTAAAATAAATAGGGTTTATACGACGTCTTAAAACGCCATTATCATAAAAAAGATGCCCAGAAGGATCTCTAAACGAGGCTTCATGTACTGATGATTTACTCATCGTCTACCGGCGTATCGTCTTCATCTATATCTATGCTGTCGTAGTCAGACTCCTTAACCAGCCCTAATAGTAGTTTGATTTTGTAGAGTGCATTTTTAGAAAACAGCATTACAGCTGCGGCGGCTGCCACAACACCTTGAACAATCATTGCGGCTATTCCTGCATCAAAATAAAGAAGGGTTGTCATCATCATAATTTAGCTCCTAGAAAACGTAAAAATAATGTAATTTGATGACTTGCGCTAGGCGAGTAATTGTGTTGTGGATTTTATTTAGTAATTGTAAAATAAAACCAACCGCACTTTTGTATTCTCATTAACAAAATTGAGGTACTAATTTTGTAATTTTAAGCGCAAACTTGGTCTTATTTGAGATCCTGTTTATACAATCAACCAAAACCATTACAACATGAAATCAATTTTTAAAGCAGTGCTATTATGCCTATTGCTAAGTAGCATCACGCTTCCTGCTCAGGAAAAATCTAAAAACCCATTAAAGGGATTATCCTTTAGAAATATTGGTCCTGCGATGACCTCAGGTAGAATAGCCGATATCGCTATTCATCCAGAAAATGAAAACGTATGGTATGTGGCTGTAGGTTCTGGAGGTGTCTGGAAAACAACAAATTCTGGAACGACTTGGAAATCGCTATTTGATAAACAAAAAGTATACTCTATAGGTTGTGTAACTATAGATCCTAACAACCCGCATACAATATGGGTAGGAACGGGTGAAAACGTGGGAGGACGACACGCTGGTTTTGGCGATGGCATCTACGTCAGTCATAATGATGGGAAGTCATGGAAAAATATGGGATTGAAAAATTCGGAACACCTTTCCAAAATCATTGTACATCCTAGTGATCCTAATACGATTTGGGTAGCCTCTCAAGGCCCTTTATGGAGTAAAGGCGGAGAACGCGGTGTGTACAAAACTACAGATGGTGGTAAAAACTGGAAACGGACTCTAGGAGATGATGCTTGGGTAGGGGCTACAGATATGCTTATTGATCCTACAAATCCGGATGTATTATATGCCGCAACTTGGCAAAGACATCGTACGGTAGCCGGTTATCTAGGTGGTGGTCCAGGTTCAGGACTTCATAAAAGTACAGATGGTGGCGAAACGTGGAAAGCCCTTAAAAGTGGAATTCCTGGTTCTAATCTAGGGAAAATAGGTCTTGCTATGTCGCCTTTTAATCCAGAAACGATTTATGCAGCTATAGAGCTAGACCGAAGAAAAGGTGGTGTATTTATGACTACTAATGGCGGTATCACTTGGAAAAAACAATCTGACGCTGTAGGCGGCGGAACAGGACCTCATTACTATCAAGAGCTTATTGCCTCACCGCATTATGAAGGCACTTTATATATGATGAATAATGCGGCCTTAATCTCTACAGATCACGGGAAGACTTTTACGAATATGAAGCGTTCTAACCAGCATAGTGATAGTCACGCACTCGTCTTTAAAAAATCAGACCCTAACTATTTATTAATAGGTACAGATGGTGGTTTGTATGAAAGTTTTGATAATACCAATAGTTGGAAATATGTGAGAAACCTTCCTATTACGCAATACTTTAAAATTGCTGTAGATGATGCTCTTCCATTTTACAATGTGTATGGCGGTACGCAGGATAATGGATCTCATGGAGGTCCTTCTAGAACGATTAGTTCTGATGGTATTGCTAGTGCAGACTGGTGGAAGACTTTAGGTGCAGATGGTGCACAAACGGCAACAGAGCCTGGTAATCCAGATATTACCTATGGTGAGTTTCAGCAAGGGGCTTTATGGAGAATAGATAGTAAAACCAGAGAGACAGTTTTTATACAACCGCAAGCACGAGAAGGCGATTCTTTTGAACGTTTTAATTGGGATGCTCCTATTGTTGTGAGTACGCACAATCCTAAACGTTTGTATTTTGCTTCGCAACGTGTCTGGAAATCAGAAAACAGAGGTGATGCTTGGGAACCTATTTCTGGGGATTTAACCTTAAATGAAGAGCGCGTTACCTTCCCGTATTATGGTAAGCAGCAAAGCTGGGATAATGCTTGGGATGTTTTTGCCATGTCCAACTACAATACTATTACTTCGCTCGCCGAATCACCTAAGCAAGAAGGCTTGCTGTATGCAGGTACAGATGATGGTCTGATTCAAGTATCAGAAAATGGTGGCGCTACCTGGTCTAAAACAACCCTTAATAGTATTAAAGGTGTACCTTCCACTCCTTTTGTAAATGATGTACGCGCCGATCTTTATGATGCAAATGTGGTGTATGCCGCTTTAGACAATCACAAGTACGGCGATTATAAACCCTACATTATTAAGAGTACGAATAAAGGAAAAAGCTGGACTTTAATTAATGGGGATCTTCCCGAAAAATTACTCATTTGGCGATTGGTACAAGATCACGTGAAGAAGGACTTATTGTTTGCCGCGACAGAGTTTGGTGTTTACGCTACACTTAATGGCGGTAAGAATTGGATAAAACTTCAAGATGGAATGCCTACCATTCCTATTAGAGATATTACCATACAAAGACGTGAGAACGATCTGGTTGCAGGATCTTTTGGAAGAGGGATTTTTATATTAGATGACATCTCTCCATTACGCGAGTATGATGCTTCTATGACCTCTAAAGAAGCCACTCTATTCCCTGTAAAACCAGCGCATTGGTATCGCCAGTCTAGTCGTGTAGGCAGTCAAGGTGATGCAGAGTGGATTGCTAAGAATCCACCTTTTGGTGCTAATTTCACCTATTACCTTTCTAAAAAGAGCAAGTCCCTTAAAGAGATACGTAAGGGAAAAGAGAAAAAAGGTGGCGGTCAGTTTCCAGGATGGGATGCTTTAGAAAAGGAGAATAGACAAGATGGTCCGACAATGCTATTGGTTATTAAAGATGCTAATGGTAATGTAATTAATACGGTTAAAGGCACTAACAAAAAAGGCTTTAATCGCGTAAATTGGAATTTGAGTTATCCTAATAAAAGTGGAGAACGCCTTCAGGCTCCAAGAGGTCGCCGCAGAGGTTTTGGCGGAGGCGGAGTTATGGTTACTCCAGGAAATTATACGGTGACGCTTGTTAAACGTATGGATGGTGCAGATACCGTTTTACAAGGACCAGAATCCTTTACTGTGCAACCTTTGTTTGAAGATACGGCACTTCCTAGAAAATCGTATCAAGAAATCAATAGCTTTAGAGATGCTGCCTTTGCCTTCCAGCAGGATTTAACGGCTACTAATATCGCCTTGTCTACCAGTCAAAGAACTGTGGGTGCAATGCTTCGCGCTTTGGACAAAGCCTCCACACCTTCTAGTGATTTGTATAGCCGTTTAAAGGCTACTCAGAACACTTTATTGGATATAGAAAAAGAACTTTCAGGTGATCCGCTCAAAGGTGAAATAGGAGAACGTTCAGATCCTTCGGCTAGTGATGGTGGCTCTATAGGCTGGAGAGCCCTTGGAAATACCTATGGACCTACAGAAGAACACCAAGGTCTTTTAAATAGAGTGGAAAGCCAACTTCAAAAAGTAAAGGCACAATTACAACCTATTATAAATGCTACGCTGCCTAGTCTTGAGAATGACTTGAAAAAAGCGGGTGCACCTTGGATAGAAGGACAAGGATTAAT